>DAIDTN010000023.1 GCA_027457185.1 Burkholderiales bacterium
AACCAGCGGTCGTAGCCGGCGAACCCGCCCCATGAGGCCTTGAGCTGCCGATACTCCGCGTCCATTTCGGCGAAACGCCGCGCCTTGCCCCGGCGCATTTGCTCCGCGGGGATGTCCTGTCGGTAATACTGTCCGAGGATCCCCTGATACTTGAGGATCAGCGCGACGAAGTCTCGCCTCATCGCTTCCATGCGTGTGTAAGTCGCGCGCTCGCGTTCATTCCCGTTTTGCGCGAGCCAACGCTGGACGCCGACCTGCTCCACCGTCACGGCGAAGGATTCGTTGAAACGCGTATCGTCTTGTACGTAGAGCAGCTGATGCGCGAGTTCGTGGAAGATGAGGCGGGCGAGCTCGCTTTCCGGATACCGGATGAAAGTGCTGAGCACCGGATCGTCGAACCAGCCCAGCGTCGAGTATGCGGGTACCCCGCCGACGAAGACGTCGTAGCCACGCTGGCGCAGCGCCGCCCCTTCGGCCTCGGCAGCGGCCGCGTTGAAGTAACCCCGGTAGCCGACGCAGCCGGCGAACAGGAAGCACGAGGTCACCGGCTTGATCGAGAATTCCGGCGCGGCGAACACATTCCAAACGACGTAGGGGCGCCCCAGATCCGAATAGCGCTTGTAGCTGTCGTTGTCCGGCAGCGCGAGCTCGCGGCTGGCGAAACTGCGGATCTGCAACACCGCGCGCAGCTTGGCCTTGAGCGGCACCGGAATAGCGTCGCTGCGCAGCTCCTGTTCTATCGGCGTGGCGCGGTGCAACACCTGCATTTCGCCACGCACTGCCTGCGAGTAGAAGCGCAGCGTACCGCAGCCGCCGAGCAAGGGCGCGAACGCGGCGAGCAGCAGCAGCCGGCGCAGGCGCATCAGCGCTCCCTGCGCTCTTGATGTTTCAAGGCGCCACGGCCACCGTGGTCGAACGCGCCGCGTTCCTCGTGGTCGAACGCGCCGCGGTCGAGGAAAGCCGCGACCTCGCGCGCCGCGTGTGCGGAAGCCAGCATGCCGCTGTGGCTGAGCGGCAGGACCACGCGGTCGCGCATCCCCGCCGCCTCGGTCTCCTCCAGCCGCACCACGCCATCGTTGGTGCCCGGCAGGCGCATCAGCATGCGTCCCAGTCCCCAACGACGGCTGCCGGCGATCACGCCCAGTTCGCACCGTGGCCGGAAGGTTTCAGGCAGACTGCGCCAGATGTCGCGGCTGGCGCCGAGCAGGTGTTTGCCCGCGAAGCGACCCTCCAGGCGCCGCCCCGCCATGCATGCGCGCACCGGCGTGCCCATCAGCACCACGCGGCCGATGCGCCGCTCGCCGTGATTCCTCAGACAGCGCAGGATCACCAGGCCGCCCATACTGTGGCCGCCCAGATGGATCACGGGCTCCGGCAGTTCGCCGATGCGGGCGGCGAGCCGGCGCGCGTGTTCGTCCAGGCTCTGCGCGGTCGACGCGTAGGCGAAGGTGCAGGCGGCATAGCCGCGGCGCGAGAGCCGCAGGCGCAAGCCCTGCATAATCCAGCCGCCCATCCACAGCCCGTGCACCAGGATCACCGCCGCGCGCATGAAATTGCCCACCAGCAGCATCGGTCAAAGTCCTGGAGAGCAAGGCCCGGCGCCGCTACCGAAGCCGTCGCCCCGGACACCCTAGTCGAGAACTTCAATCGTACCGCCCACCGTGACCGTGACCACGCTTACGCCGCCGTCGAAATTGGGTGCGGCAACCTCCGGCGCCCCGGCGGCCATGACGCGCGCGACGGCGAAACGCGGCGGCGGCGCGCTATAGCCGGTATTCACGTTCAGGCGCTGGATCTTGTAGCTGCGGCCGGCAAGCGCGCCGCGGACGATCTCCGCGCGCGCCTTGAACGCGGCTATGGCCGCAGCGATCAATTCGTTCTCCGCGTGCCGGCGCGCCTGCGGTGAAACGGAAAAAGCGATATTGCCGAGCTGCATGCCCGACTGCAGCTTGCCGATCAGACGCGATGCCGCTTCGAAATCCTTGCTCTCGAGACGAACCTCGGCGCGAGCGCGCCAGCCCTGCAGCACATTGCCCTTGGCGTACACCGGATAGGTCTGGTTGTTGCCCGATCGTACACGCACGCTGCTGTACTCTCGCGCCACTCGCAGCGCTTCGTTGGCAGCCTTGTTGACGGCAGCGGCGAGCGCCGCCGCATTCGCGTCGTTCAATTCCACATAGAGGCTCGCCGTCACCGTGTCGTTCGGCAGCTCGCGCTGCGCCTCAGCCTGCAACTCGACCACGTTGTAGCGCGGCGCCGGTTCCGCCGCGAGCGCAGCGCCGGCCAGTGCCAGCGATGCCGCGAGAAAAAAACATTTCAAAGCGCCCATGATTACCTCAACGAAGGACGGGAAGTGTGAGTATAGCCGCTACCACCGCGATGGCGTCCGCGGCACTTGGTGTATACTTTCGGCAGAGATAATCAACGCATGTGTGCCGCCTACGGGCCCTCAGTCCGCAACGGACATCCGCACTGTTTGAGGAGATCGAGATGAAGAAGTTCATCCAGGCGCCGGGCGGCGCCGCGGTGCCCGCATGAGCCCAGCGGCGCGCCCCGGCCATGCGTGAACTCAGCACCGACATCCTGATCCTCGGCTCCGGCGGCGCGGGCCTGTTCGCCGCGCTGCACGCGCATCAGGCCGCGCCGGAGCTGTCGATCACCGTCGCGGTCAAGGGCCTGCTCGGAAAATGCGGCTGTACGCGCATGGTGCAGGGCGGCTACAACGTCGCGCTTGCCGTCGGCGATTCGGTCGAGCGCCACTTCATGGACACCATCGAGGGCGGCAAGTGGCTGCCCGATCAGGATCTCGCCTGGAAGCTGGTAACCCTGGCGGTGGAGCGCATCCACGAGCTGGAAAACGAACTCGGCTGTTTTTTCGACCGCAATCCGGACGGCAGCATCCACCAGAAAGCCTTCGCCGGACAAACCTTCGATCGCACCGTGCACAAGGGCGACCTCACCGGCATCGAGATCATCAACCGCCTGGCCGAGCAGGTATGGGCGCGCAAGATCAACCGGCTGGAGGAGCATCGTGCGGTGGCGCTGATCAAGGCGAAGAACGGCGACGCGCTCGCCGGCGTGCTGATGATCGACATGCGCACGGGTGAATTCTGCTTCGTCAAAGCCAAGGCCGTGCTGCTCGGCACCGGCGGCGGACCGACCATGTACAAGTACCACACGCCTTCGGGCGACAAGAGCTGCGACGGCCTCGCAATGGCCCTGCGCGCGGGCCTGACGCTGCGCGACATGGAGATGGTGCAGTTTCATCCCACCGGGCTGCTGGCGGGGACGCACACGCGCATGACCGGCACCGTGCTGGAAGAGGGGCTGCGCGGCTCCGGCGGTTATCTCTTGAACGGCGCGGGCGAGCGCTTCATGGGCAACTACGACGACAAGCTCGAGCGCGCCACGCGCGACGTCGTTTCGCGCGGCATCTATGCCGAAATGCGCGCGGGCCGCACCACGCCTAACGGCGGCGTGCACATCAGCATGGCGCATCTGGGCCGCGAGAATGTGGTGAAGCAGTTCAAAGGCATGGTCGAGCGTTGTGCCGACAGCGGTTTCGACCTCGCCGGCGGTCTGGTCGAAGTGGTGCCGACCGCGCATTACATGATGGGCGGGGTCGTATTCGGGTCGGATTGCTCCACTGCCCTGGCCGGCCTGTTCGCCGCGGGCGAAGACACCGGCGGCGTGCACGGCGCCAACCGCCTCGGCGGCAACTGCGTGGCCAACTCAACCGTCTACGGCGGCGTCGCGGGCGAGGAGATGGCGGCCTGGGTGAAGGCGCAGGGCGTGCTGCATGAACCCGATGGCGAAGCGATCGCGGCAGCCGAAGCGGCCTGCCGCGCGCCACTGGGCCGGCCGGCGGGAGACATCGAAGGCGTACGCCAGGATCTGTATGATTTGATGTGGGACGACGTCGGCATCGTGCGCGACGCCAAGGGTCTGGCGCGCGCGCGCAGCGAACTCGCCGGACTGCAGGCGCGCCTGCATGCGACCGGCGTCGATGCGAGCGATCTGCGCTACAACCTCGGCTGGCACGACTGGATGAATCTGAACAACCTGATCCTGGTAAGCCGCGCTATCTGCGAGGCGGCGCTGGTGCGCGAGAACTCGCGCGGCGCGCATTATCGCGAGGATTTCCCCGACGCGGGCGATCTTGCGACTTCGACCTACAGCCTGGTGCGGACCGCCGGCGAAGATTTCCACGTCAGCCGCGAGCCGGTGAATTTCACGCGGGTGCGGCCGGGCGAAAGCCTGCTCGACTAACAGCGCGGCTCCTGTGGGAGGCCCGCCCTCGAGCCGATGACACCTCGCTTTGGCACTGATCGCGGCGGGGGCGCCGCTCCCACAACCCCCTCCTACAACACCAATGAATCCTACGCCGCGGCCTGGGTGCGCGAGGCGCGCTTGCGGTCGTGCTCTTTCAGGTAGCGCTTGCGCAACCGGATCGATTTCGGGGTGATTTCGACGAGCTAGTCGTCGGCGATGAATTCCACCGCTTTCTCCAGCGTGAGTTCTATCGCCGGCTCCAGGCGCACCGCCTCGTCCGTGCCCGAAGCGCGCACGTTGGTGAGCTGTTTGCCCTTGATCGGATTGACCACCAGGTCGTTGTCGCGCGAATGGATGCCGATGATCATGCCTTCGTACAGCGCTTCGCCGGGAGCGACGAACATGCGGCCGCGCTCCTGCAGTTTCCATAGCGCGTAGGCGACGGCAACGCCGTCCTCCTGGCTGATCAGCACGCCATTGCGGCGCTCGTCCATGTCGCCCTTGACCGGACCGTAGTCGTCGAATATGTGGCTGGCGAGCCCGGTGCCGCGCGTCAGCGTCAGGAACTGGCCCTGAAAGCCGATCAGACCGCGGGCCGGAATGCGGTATTCCAGGCGCACGCGGCCGCGGCCGTCGGACACCATGTCCTGCATGTCGCCCTTGCGCCGGCCCAGCTCTTCCATCACCGCGCCCTGATGGGTTTCTTCGACATCGACGGTCAGCAGTTCGTACGGCTCCTGTTTCACGCCGTCGATTTCCTTCATCACCACGCGCGGGCGGCCGACGCCCATCTCGTAGCCTTCGCGACGCATGTTCTCGAGCAGGATGGTCAGGTGCAGTTCGCCCCGCCCGGAAACGATGAAGGTATCGGAATCCTGGGTGAACTCGACCTTGAGCGCGACGTTGCTCTTGACCTCGCGTTCCAGGCGCTCGCGGATCTGGCGGCTGGTGACGAACTTGCCTTCGCGGCCGGCGAGGGGCGAATTGTTGACCATGAAATTCATGGTCAGCGTCGGCTCGTCCACTCGGAGCAGCGGCAATGCGTCGGCTTGCTCCGGCGCGCAGATGGTCGAGCCGATGCCGATTTCCTCGATGCCGTTGACCAGCACGATGTCGCCGGCTACCGCCTCCTCCGACACCACCCGTTCCAGGCCCTCGAAGGTCAGCACCTGGTTGATGCGCGCCTTGAGCGGCTGCGAATCCGGTCCGTTCATCACCACCACGTCCTGCAGCGGCTTGATGCGGCCGCGCGATATGCGGCCGATGCCGATCTTGCCGACGTAGCTCGAGTAGTCGAGCGAGCAGATCTGCAGCTGCAGCGGACCGTTCGGATCGTCTTCGCGCACCGGCACGTGCTTGAGAATGGCATCGAACAGCGGCCGCATGTTGTAGAGCGTATCGTCCTTCAGCGCATCGATCGAAGGCGGCGCATCCTTCATGTCGGCGACGGCCCAGCCGTGCAGCGCCGAAGCATAGATCACCGGAAAATCGAGCTGGGCCTCGGTCGCACCCAGCTTGTCGAACAATTCGAAGGTGTGGTTCACCACCCAGTCGGGCCGCGCGCTGGGGCGGTCGACTTTGTTGACGACGACGATGGGCTTCAGGCCCAGCGCCAGGGCCTTTCGCGTGACGAAGCGCGTCTGCGGCATCGGGCCTTCGACCGCGTCGACCAACAGCAGCACGCTGTCCACCATCGACAGCACGCGCTCGACCTCGCCGCCGAAGTCGGCATGGCCCGGGGTGTCGACGATGTTGATGTGCGTGCCTTCATAGGTAACGGCACAGTTCTTGGCGAGAATGGTGATGCCGCGCTCGCGCTCGAGGTCGTTGGAGTCCATCACCCGCTCCTGAATATGCTGGTAGGCGGCGAAGGTTCCCGACTGCCGCAGCAGCTTGGCGACCAGGGTGGTCTTGCCGTGGTCGACGTGGGCGATAATGGCGATATTGCGAATTGGGCGGGTCATGGGAAGCAGTCTAAAGAGAATCGCAGCTCGTGTCGCGAACCGGCACGAGAGCAAATCACATCTTGCCCCCGCCTGATCTTGCTCGAACCTAGGTTGAAATACCTGGACCAGCGCTGCCGCTACGCGGCTTTGGAAGGCCAGAAAATTCAATATGTTAGCATGTTTGTGCGGATTGGCCCAGTTTCCAGGCTTGCTTGTATAATCGTTCGTCCTTACGGCAGCACCGGTGTGCGATTTATCATATAACAATCATATAGTTACAATCATGAAACCAAGCGTGTCAAACTTTCAGGCCAAACTTGACACACCGTTCGCCCTGGTCGGAATACGCACCGAGGGCGACGCACTGGCGGAAATCGTGTATCTGCCCCGAAACGCGGGTAGCCTCGCGCCCGCCAACGCGCTTGCCGAACGCGCTTGCGTACAGATCGATAAATATGCCGCCGACCCAGGCTACCGTTTCAAGCTGCCGCTGAAGCAAGTCGGCACCGCCTTCCAGCGCCGTGTGTGGGACCAAATCGCGGCGATTCCCTGCGGCGAAACCAGGACCTATGGCGATATCGCGCGCTTGCTGAAGAGTGCGCCGCGTGCCGTCGGCCAGGCCTGCGGCACGAATTATTTTCCGCTGGTGATTCCCTGCCATCGGGTAGTCGCGGCTGGTGGCCTGGGGGGCTTCGCCCATGCGAGCGGCGGCTATCTGCTCGAAGTCAAGCGCCGGCTGCTGCACCACGAAATACGTGCGGACTGAAAAGCACGGGGTAGCGCCCTGACTGTGTTCCACTACGACGCCCGTCGCACGACGCAAGCACGATGATAGACGGCGACTCCGCATTGCTGGACGAGTTCAGCGACCATCTCTGGCTGGAGGACGGCCTGTCGAAAAACACGCTCGAAGCCTACCGGCGCGATCTCACCCTGTTCGGCGACTGGCTGGCGCGCGAGCGCGCGCGCGGGCTGCTCGAGACGCGCGAGGAAGACCTGTCGGCGTATTTCGCCTTCCGCTATACCCAGGCGAGGCTGCGCGCAAGTTCGCAGGCGCGGCTGCATTCCAGCCTCAAGCGCTTTTTTCAGTACGCCTTGCGCGAGAACAAGATCGTGGCCGATCCCACGCTCAGGCTGGACACGCCGAAAAAACCGCAGCGCTTTCCCAAGTCGCTCACCGAAGCGGATGTGGAGGCGCTGCTCGCCGCGCCGGATGGGGAGGCCGCCCTGGGCCTGCGCGACCGCGCCATGCTGGAGATGCTCTACGCCACCGGCTTGCGCGTGTCCGAGCTGGTGGCGCTGAAGCTTGTCGAGATCAATCAGGACATGGGCGTGGTGCGCGTGTTCGGCAAGGGAGGCAAGGAACGCATGGTGCCGATGGGCGAGGAAGCATCGGCCTGGCTCACGCGCTACCTGAAGGATGGGCGGCCGCAGCTGCTGCGGCGTGCGCAGTCCGACGCGGCGTTCGTCACCGCGCGCGGCGCGGCGATGACGCGCCAGGCCTTCTGGTATCTGATCAAGAAGCACGCGCGCGCGGCGGTTCCGGGCAAACCGATGTCGCCGCACACGCTGCGCCACGCCTTCGCCACCCACCTCCTGAACCACGGCGCCGACCTGCGCGTGGTGCAGATGCTGCTCGGCCATGCCGATATTTCGACCACGCAGATTTACACCCATGTCGCGCGCGAACGCATGAAGCTGCTGCATCAGAAACACCATCCGCGCGGGTAGATACGGCGGCACGCAAGCAAGCCCGACTATTCCAGATCGCCTACTTTTCTTTGCTGCGCTCGATGACCACGCCGACGCGCCGCGCGTCGCGCTGGGCGCCGATTTTGGCGATGCTGACGCGCACCCACGGAGCATGAAACTCCCCGAGCAGGATTTGCGCTACACGCTCGGCCAGGTTTTCCACCAAGCCGTAGTGCTGCTCGACCAGGACGGCGCGGATGCGCTCGATCACCACCGCGTAATCGATGGTATCTGCGACCTTGCCGCTATCGAATACGCGGTCGTCGGGCAAGGCGATGTCCAGATCCAGTTCCACACTCTGGGTAATGGTTTTCTCGCGCTTGTAGATGCCGATGCGCGCATCCAGCCTTATTTCGCGCAGAAATATGATGTCCATGTCGAAGAATTGGGAGCGGGGCTAGGGCGGGAATCGGTTCCCGCGTAAAATGGGCAGCACATTCTAACAGGCGGTCTCAGATGGCGACCATAGTCTTCGCAATTGCGGCTTATCTCATCGGCTCGCTTTCCTTCGCCGTAATCGTGAGCCGCATGTTCGGGTTGCCCGACCCGCACAGCTACGGCTCGGGCAACCCGGGGGCGACCAACGTGCTGCGCACCGGCAGGAAACTGGCCGCGGCGCTGACCCTCGCGGGCGACACCGCCAAAGGTGCGCTGGCGGTAATCCTGGCCAGGCATTTCGCCGCGTACTATGGCGTGGGCGTGGCCGGCATTTCCCTGGTCGCGCTGGCGGTGTTCCTCGGCCATGTGTATCCGCTGTTTTTCCGTTTCAAAGGCGGCAAAGGCGTCGCGACCGCGCTTGGCATCCTGTGCGCCCTGAACCTCTGGCTCGGCCTGGCGACACTCGCAAGCTGGCTGGTAGTCGTGCTGTTTTTTCGCATGGTATCGCTGGCATCCATCATCGCTGCCGTGTTCGCGCCGTTCTACACCGCCTGGCTGTTCGGCACGGCGAGTCCGCTGCTCCCGGGCGTGCTGGCGATCGCGCTGTTGCTCGTCTACAGGCACAAGGAAAACATCCGGCGCCTGCTCGCGGGCAAGGAGAGCCGCATCGGCGCGAACAAGCCGGGTTCGGCGTGAATTCGACGCCGCTGCTCGCCGCATTTCTGGGCTTCGGCCTAACGCTGGGTCTGATTCGCTTCCTCGCCCCGCGGGCGCAACACTACGGCCTGGTGGATCATCCCGGTGCGGGGCGCAAGGACCACAGCGACCCCACTCCCACCGTCGGTGGCCTGGCGATCGTGGCCGGGCTCGCATTGACGGCGCTGCTGGCGCAATTCGCCGGCCAGGTACACCCTGCATTCTGGGCGGGTCTTTTCCTGATCACGCTCACCGGCACGCTGGATGATTTGTTCGATCTGCAACCCACGGTCAAATTCGCGGCGCAGATCACGGCTGCTCTCCTGATGGTCTACTGGGGTGGATTGATGTTGCATTCCCTCGGCGATCTGGTGAGCGACCATCCCCTGCTGTTGGGCCGCTCGGCCGTAGCGCTCACGGTATTCGCGGTGATCGGGGTAGTCAATGCGATCAACCTCTGCGACGGCGCCGACGGCCTTGCGGGCGGTCTGGTTTTTATCGCCGTATTCTGGATCGCGCTGATGAGCGCGGTTTCCGCGAACGCGGCCACGCTTGCGCTGTCGCTGTTGGGCTGCATTGCGGCTTTCCTGGCTTTCAATATGCGCTCCCCGTGGCGCCCTCGCGCCGCGATTTTCCTTGGCGATGCCGGCAGCCTGGCGCTCGGATTCGCGCTGGCCTGGCTCACCGTGGCCGCGGCGCAGCCCCGCGCGCCATTGTTTGCGCCGGTCACGGCGATCTGGCTGGTAGCGATACCGATCAGCGACACCATCGTATGCATGAGCCGGCGGCTGGTGAAAGGGCAAAATCCGTTTCGCGCCGATCGCACCCATCTGCACCATATCCTGATCGATCTGGGCATGTCCGCGGGGAATGCTGTGGCGCTGATACTGCTTATCGCGTTCGTGCTCGCCGCGGCAGGCGTGGCGGGCTGGGCGCTGGGCGTGCGCGAGTACCACATGTTCTACACTGCGATGGCGGTGTTCGCGCTGTATATCCTGCTGGTGCAGTTGGGCCTGCGGCGCGTCGCAACAGGCCAGGCGGCAGCGGCAAACGTACACAAAATTTGACAATTGCCTGTCCGCGCGCTAGGCGTGCCAACTATGGCTTAGACTAAAATTGCTCGCGTCAGCATTTTCATTCGATCACGACAAACGAAACACGGGGATCCGGGAGTAATGCGCGAACGTGGACAGTTGAATCCGGCGCAGCTGTTCGCCCTGGCGGGCATGGCACTGATGAGCCCGGCAGCTTTGGCGCAACAGCCGGGGCCGGGCGTGCGCGCCGGCTCGACCGAACCGGCCATACCGTATTCACCCGCCGCCGGGGCCGCAGCCCAGGAGGGCGCGGCGCAGGCGGGCGGACTCACCCTGAAGCTCATGGGCACGCTCGTCACGGTTCACCCGTCGTTGAACGCGGACGTGAAGCACGACGACAATATTTTCTTCACTCCGAACAAGCGCTCGGCCGACCAGATCCTGGAGCTGACACCGGCGCTGCGCCTCGAGGCGCGGCAGGCAAACAACGCTTTCGCTTTGCGCATGAGCACGAGCATAGGGCAGTATCAACACAGCAGGGCCGACAACTACACCAACTATAACGTCGACGGCCTGGCCGATCTCGACCTGGGCACGCGGCTGCGCGCCAGACTCAGCGCCGGCTATCTCGACGGCGAGGATCCGCGCGGCTCGACCAACAACCCGCTGTCATCCACCCCCGATCGTTACCGCCAAATCCAGGGGCGGGGCATTTTCCGCTATGGCAGCCGCGGCGCCAAGGGACGCATAGACTTCGAGCTCGGCCGATTGCAGCGCAACTACTACAACAACCGCGCCATCACCGCGGCCGAGGACCATGCGGTCGACGACATCGGCGCCACCTTCAACTGGCGCGTCGGCCCAGTGACTACGCTCCAGTTCCAGGGCAAACATACCAGGGTGGACTACACGCTCTCCGGCTCCACGCTCGGGAGCATAGAAAACGCCCTGCTTACGGGCGCAACCTGGGACGCGAGCGCAAAAACCAAGATCGCGTTCAGAATCGGCACGGTGAGAAAAGTTTTCGACGATCCGGCGCGAACCAGTTCCAGCACGATCACCTGGGCGGGCGAAGTCGAATGGAGCCCGCGCACCTACTCGCATGTAATGTTGAATCTCAACCGGACGCCGGCCGAGACCTCCGGCGGCGTCGGCAATTACATCGACAGAACCTCCACCGTCGCGCGTTGGACGCACGGCTGGTCGAGCCGCTTTACCACCGAGGCCTCGGCGTCCCTGGTAACAGATGCCTACGAGGGCGCGGCGCGCACGGACAGGACCCGGAATTATGAATTCAAGGCGACCCACAAAATGCGGCGCTGGCTGAGTTGGGGCGGCGACTATGCGCACGGCAACCGCATTTCGGACGACAGCAGTTTCGACTATAGGCGCAACGTGTTCATGTTGTTCCTCCATGCAGCGCTCTGATAGAATCATCGAGCAGTCGGTTCCGATGCTAATTTGCAGGTACGGAGTCTAAATTCCCATGGCGCGTTCCGGCCGTCTCGTTGTTCTTGTCTGCTTCTGTCTGTTCGGCGCAATCTCCTGCGCGCAGGCCCCCACGGTTTCCAGCGCGAGCGCAACGGCGGTTGCCCCGGCGCCGCCGCGGGCCGGCGCGGCCCCCGAAGCCGAAACACTTTCCCGATACAAGTTGGCGGCCGGCGACGTGATCAGCATCAGCGTCTTCGGCGAGAACGATTTGAGACGAGATAAAGTGCGTCTCACCGACGCCGGCACCATTTCCTATCCGGTGCTGGGCGAAATCCAGGTGCGCGGCAAGACCGTCGGGGAGCTGGAAAAGCTCATCACCGATGGATTGCGCGGAACCTATCTGGTCAACCCGCGCGTGTCGGTGACCATCGACGAGTATCGGCCGTATTTCATCAACGGGCAGGTCGCCAACAACGGCAGCTTTCCCTATCAGCCGGGGCTGACGGTGCGCAAGGCCGTCGCCATCGCCGGAGGCTTCAAGGAGCGGGCCTCGCAGAGCAAGATCACCATCGTGCGCGACGGCGATCCCACCAACACCCCGGTCAAGGCCGACCTCAATACCCCGGTCCATCCCGGCGACACCATCACCGTCGGAGAAAGCTTTTTCTAGGCGGAAGCTCATCCATCGGCGGTGCGCGCTTGCTATCCTTGAGTGACTGGCGATGATCTTGCATCCTCGTGCGTTTGCTTTCGTCGCTGCGGCAATTGCCCTGGGCTCGACCTGCCAGGCCAGCGGCAGCCCGCTCGATTTCGCCTACCGCGCCGACCAACCCGCGTTCCGCATTTCCGCGGCGGCAATCGGCACGCAGCTGCCGCGCCGGCTCGCG
This sequence comes from Burkholderiales bacterium, assembly GCA_027457185.1. Classification (GTDB taxonomy): domain Bacteria; phylum Pseudomonadota; class Gammaproteobacteria; order Burkholderiales; family SG8-39; genus 2-12-FULL-64-23. The sequence goes on from DAIDTN010000023.1 coordinate 12,397, forward strand.
GAACTCGTCGCAGGCAAACCGGCGCATGCAGCGGCGATCGGCAAACAGCTCGAGCTCGCGCGATCGGGCGACGCCGATGCGCAGCTAAGCGTCGGGCTAATCTATTACGACGGGCTGGTGGTGCAACGCAATTTCGCGCTCGCGCTGGAGTGGTGGCGCAAGGCTGCGGCCAAAGGCCAGACCCAGGCGATGAACCTGATCGGACATCTATATCAGGAAGGCCTGGGCGTGCCCCAGGATTACGATGAGGCGCGCCTGTGGTACCGGCAGGCGGCGCAAGCAGGGCTGCCGGCAGCTGCGAACAACCTCGGCTGGCTCTACCTCAAAGGCTATGGAACCGGGAAGAGTCCGGCGCTGGCGAAACAGTGGTTCGAGCGCGCAGCGGAAAAACAATTCCCCGCAGCGCTATATAACCTCGGTTACCTCTACGCCAATGGAATCGGCGTACCGCGTGACCCGCAACGCGCGCTCGACTACTACCACACGGCCGCAGAGCACGGCTATGTCCCCGCCGTGCGTGCGATCGGCTGGCAGTACCAGACGGGTCAGGGCGTAGATCGCGACTATGCCGGAGCGAAGAGTTGGTACGAAAAGGCCGCCGCACAAGGCGACCTCGAAGCCGAAGCCATGGTCGGCCAACTGTACCAACAGGGACTGGGCGTGCCGCGCGACCTGGACGCCGCGCGCCAGCATTACGAAAAAGCCGCCGCGGGCGGCGATCCGATGGGGCAACTTTTCCTCGGCTGGCTCTACCAGCAGGGCCTCGGCGTGGCGCGGGACTACAGCGCCGCGCTCGCCTGGTATAAGAAGTCCGCCGAGCAAGGCAACGCGACGGCGCAGAACGACATCGGCTATCTGTACGACGAAGGGCTGGGCGTAAAGCGCGACTACAAGGAAGCCTTTGCCTGGTATCTCAAAGCGGCAGCGCAGGGCGAACCGACAGCCCTGTTCAACGTCGGCTACATGTACGAGGAAGCGCGCGGCGTCGCGCGCAATATGGACGAAGCGTTCCGTTACTACCAGAAAGCCGCCGATCGCGGCAATCAGGAGGCAAAAAGGATCCTCGGAAAAGCGACACCGTAGTTCCGGGCCGGTGCATGGTTACGCCGGTCAGGATTCGGCACATGCAGACAACGCAATTCGGTATCCAGGTCGCGGCGAGGGCGACCCTGCCACAACATCCCGTCCCTACAAGGCCATGGTCGACAGATCCCAGCGCGGCTTGACGCTAAAGGCATAGCCGCTCTCAACCAAATCCCGAGATTCACCTCCAGCGCTCAGGCGCAGCACCCCCGCGGGATTGTTACGAAGCGCGGCGCCCAGACGCAGGGCGCCGGCTAAGGCGATCATCGCGCCGTTGTCGGTGCAGAATTCGAATTCGGGATAGAACACCGAGCAGCCCTGCTCTGCGGCCGCGCGATCCAGCCGCTGGCGCAGGCGCCGGTTGGCGCCGACGCCACCGGCGACCACGAGCTGCTCGAGGCCGGTCTGCTCCAGCGCGTACAGCGATTTGGCGACCAGCACGTCGACGATCGCTTCCTGGAACGAGGCCGCGACATCGGCCTTCGCTGCGGCATCGGGGGTTTCCTTGCGCACCAGCAGCTGCACCGCGGTCTTCAGGCCGCTGAAGGAAAAATCCAGATTGCCCGTCTTGTGCATTTGCTCGAGCATGGGCCGCGGCAGTTTGTACCTGCCCGCTCTGCCCCGCCAGGCCAATTGCGCGAGGGCCGGCCCGCCCGGATAGCCGAGACCGAGCAGCTGCGCAGTCTTGTCGAAGGCTTCGCCGGCGGCGTCGTCCACAGTCTCGCCCAGCAGTTCGTATTCGCCCACTGCGCCGACGCGCATCAGCTGCGTATGCCCGCCCGACACCAGCAGTGCGACAAAGGGAAAACGCGGCGGATTGCGCGCAAGCAGCGGCGAGAGCAGATGGCCTTCCAGATGGTGTATGCCCAGCGCCGGAATGCCCAGAGCGAATCCGAACGCATTGGCGATGCTGGTGCCGACCAAAAGCGCGCCGGCGAGTCCCGGCCCCTGGGTGTAGGCGACGGCGTCGATGTCGGCAAGCGCAGCTCCGGCCTCGCGCATCACCCGGCGGATCAGCGGCAGCACGCGCCGGATGTGGTCGCGCGAAGCGAGCTCGGGCACCACGCCGCCGTATTCCTGGTGCATCGCGACCTGGGTATGCAGCGCGTGCGCGAGCAGTCCGCGCTCGCTGTGGTACAGGGCGATGCCGGTTTCGTCGCAGGAGGTTTCTATGCCCAGAATCAGCATGAATCGGGAATGGTGCCGCTCGGTGTTGTCACAATTAGGGGTGCAGAGGTATCGCTCGATATAATACGCGACTTTCTACAGCCGGCCTCAGGGCCGAGCCGGACTGCTCGTGCAGGGAGACGGTACCGCCGCGGCCAATAGACCATCCTGAAACTGCCCTTGTCCGGCCCGGGAAAGTGCTGATATAATTCATCCTTTTTCCGCCCAAGTAAAAAGCCGGAGTATTGATGCCTACCGTACGAGTCAAGGAAAACGAGCCGTTTGAAGTCGCGCTGCGCCGCTTCAAACGCACCATCGAGAAAACCGGGCTGCTGACCGAACTGCGCGCGCGCGAGTTCTACGAAAAGCCCACCGCCGAACGCAAGCGCAAGCTGGCCGCAGCGGTCAAGCGCCATTACAAGCGCATCCGCAGCCAGCAACTCCCGCCCAAGCTGTTCTAAGCCGCAGCCGGCGACGGGTGACGGGTAAGCCCGTTCCCTCCGCCCGCTCACGCTACGCCGCCGCGCAGATGTCGCTCAAGGCACAAATCACCGAAGACATGAAGGCCGCGATGCGCGCCAGGGATACGGCGCGCCTGTCGGCGATCCGCCTGCTGCTGGCGGCGATGAAGCAGCGCGAGGTGGACGAGCGCATCGAACTGTCGGACGCGGATGTTCTCGCCATTATCGAAAAGATGCTGAAGCAACGGCGCGATTCGGTGACTCAGTACGAAGCCGGCGGGCGCCAGGACCTCGCCGACGTGGAAAAATTCGAAATCGGCGTGCTCACGGGCTATATGCCGCAGCAGCTGGCGGAGGCGGAAATCGCCGCCGAGGTGGCCGCTGCGGTCGCAGGGGCCGGCGCCAAGGCGATGCAGGACATGGGCAGGGTCATGGCGCTGCTCAAGCCCAAACTTGCCGGCCGCGCCGACATGGCCAAAGTGTCCGCCCTGGTCAAGGCCAAGCTCGGCAGTTAGAAGAACTTGTAGGAGGGGCGCCCTCGCCCCGATCGGTGCCGAATCGAAGTCCGATCGGCCCGAGGGCGGGCCTCCCACAGCATCGCTCCCACAGCTCTACGTTTCACTTGCGTTCCGGCCGAAATGGCCTATAAATAAGACAGTTTCCCTAGGCGCGGCTGCCGGGAAAAGTTTTTTCAGGCCCTCGATCCGGACACCAAGCGCGCGTGATACCCGATTCCTTTAAACGCGATTTGCTCAATCGCGTCGATATTGTCGATATCATTCAGCGCCATCTGCAGCTGAAAAAAGCGGGCGCCAATTACAGCGCCTGCTGTCCGTTCCATAACGAAAAATCGCCCTCCTTTACCGTCAGTCCGTCGAAGCAGTTCTATCACTGCTTCGGCTGCGGCGCGCACGGCGACGCGATCGGCTTCCTGATGGAGTATTCCGGCCTGGGCTATATCGAGGCGATCAAGGAACTGGCCGCGGGCGCCGGCATGACCATGCCGGAGTTCGAACCGCGTTTCGGAAAAACGAAGGAAGAAGTCGGCCCCGATTTGTACGATATCATGCAGCGCGCGACCCAATACTATCGCGAACAACTGAAGGGTTCAGCACGTGCGATCGAGTACCTCAAGCGCCGCGGCCTGTCGGGCCAGATCGCGGCGCAATTCGGCATCGGCTACGCGCCCGACGGCTGGCAAAACCTGCAGGCGGTGTTTCCCGATTACGGCGACAAGAGCCTCAAGGACACGGGCCTGGTGATAGAAAACGATGCGGGCAAGCGCTACGACCGCTTCCGCGACCGCATCATGTTCCCGATCATCAACCAGCGCGGCTTCGTCGTCGGTTTCGGCGGGCGCATCATCGACGCGGGAGAGCCGAAATACCTCAACTCGCCGGAGACGCCGCTGTTCGAGAAGGGGCGCGAGCTCTACGGGCTGCCGCAGGCGCGCCAGGCAATACGCGACGCCGGCCGCGTGCTGGTGGTCGAAGGCTATATGGACGTGGGGGCGCTGGCACAGCATGGCGTCGGCTATGCGGTGGCGACCCTGGGCACGGCGACGACGCCGGTGCACGTGCAAAAGCTGCTGCGCCAGGCCGACGAAATCGTGTTCAGCTTCGATGGCGATGCGGCCGGCAGAAAAGCCGCCTGGCACGCCCTGGAAGTGAGCCTGCCGGCGACGCTCGACAACAAGACGATTCGCTTTTTGTTCCTCCCCGAGGGCGAGGACCCGGACAGCTATGTGCGCACCCAGGGCAAGGCGGCGTTCGAGGAGCTGGCGGGGCGCGCCGAGCCGCTCTCCGCCTATTTGCTCACGCAGTTGCGCGCGCGTGTGGACACCAACACCGCGGAAGGCCGTTCGCGCTTGCTCCATGAAGCCAAACCACTGGTCATGAACATCACTTCTGCTCCGGCGCTGCAATTGCAGCTGTTGAAGCGGGTCGCGGAGTTGGCCGGCATGACGCAAACCGAGATTGAGCAGCAATGGGACCTTCGGCGTACCAAAGCGTTTGCCAGCGCCTGGTAGAAACCCGAGCCGCCTAAAGTCAAGCGCACGGCCCCGCAGAGTGTGCAGCGCTGGTTGCTCAAGCGCCTGCTGGTCAAGTCCGCCCTGGCGCGCGAACTACCGCTTGAACGCTTCTACGGCGAGGATGTCGAATCAAGAGGACTGGTTGCCTTGGCCGAGTACTCGCTGGTTCAACCGGACCAGGGCGGCAATTTCGATGCTCTGGTGATTGACCATTTCCGCGGCACCGAGTTTGAAACCCTGTTCAACCAGTTGCGTTCCGAGTTGATCGTGCTCAATTTGTCCCCCGAGCAGGCCGAAGCCGAGTTTCGCGATTCACTGCCCAAGCTGGAGCGCGACCATATCGACCAGCAACTCAACGAGTTGCAGGAAAAGGCCAGAAATGGGGCGTTCAGCCGCGCCGACGCGGATCGGATGAACGAGCTGACCAAACGCAAGGCGACGCTGGATCAACGCCCGGGAGCAAACCGTCCCGTGGTATAATTCGCGACTTTTTTTCCAATACTTCACCGACTTAGGACAAGCTCATGGCAGCACATCAAGCCAAGAAATCCGCCGCAGCGGCAAAATCGAAGACCAGCAAACCGAAGGCCGCGCACAAGCACGGTTCGCCGCTGAAGAAAAAATCGGCGGCCGGAGCAAAGTCTCTGGTCAAAACCAGGCCTCTGGCCAAGGCGAAGCACCCGGTCAAGTCCAAGCCACTGGCGAAGAAGACCAAGCCTGCAAGCGGGACGGCAGCAAAGCCCGCGCCCAAGCTTGCGGCGAAATCCGCTGCGCCGGCTAAGATCAAACCGCATATTGGCAAGGTTCAGGCGGCCGACAAGGGCAAGAGTAGCGCGGCCAAACCGGCCTTAAAGGGCGAGCCCGAGCGGCGCGAGGCGATAGCGGCGAAGCCACAACAGTCGGCCAAGCAAATCGCCAGGCAAATCGCCAAGCAGCAGGCGGCGAAGCTCACGGCAAAGCAGAAAGCCGATCTGCGCAAGGGCGAGCAGAAGCCGGAGGACGTGGAGGCGCGGCGCACGCGGCTGAAGAATCTGATCAAGCTGGGCAAGGAACGCGGCTTCCTCACCTATTCCGAAATCAACGATCATCTGCCCGATGACCTGGTGGACGCGGAGCAGATCGAGTCCATCATCACCACCTTCAGCGACATGGGCATCCAGGTCTACGACGTCGCGCCGGATGCCGAAACCCTGCTGATTTCCGAGAACGCGCCCGCGGTAGTCCCCGATGAAGATGCCGAGGAAGAGGCCGAGGCGGCGCTGTCCACGGTCGACCCCGAGTTCGGCCGCACCACCGACCCGGTGCGCATGTACATGCGCGAGATGGGCTCGGTCGAACTGCTGACGCGCGAGGGCGAAATCGAAATTGCCAAGCGCATCGAGGACGGCCTCAAGCACATGATCCAGGCAATTTCCGCCTGTCCAACCACCATCGCCGAAATCCTCGCGCTCGCCGGCAAGGTGGCGCACGACGAAATGCGCATCGACGAACTGGTCGACGGGCTCATCGACCCGAATGCCAAGAACGAGCCGGTCGCCGAGCTCGCCGAAGCCGTGGTCGAGGAGGAAGAGGAAGAAGAGCTCGACGAAGAAGCGCAAAACGCCGCGATCACCGCGAGCCTGCAGCAGCTCAAGGAAGACGCGCTCGCGCGCTTCGCCGTCATCCATCGCCTGTTCGAGAAGAAGAAGTCGGCGCTGGCCAAGCACGGATCGCGCAGCAAGGAGTACCTGAAAGTCCGCGACAGGATTTCGGCCGAACTGATGAACATCCGCTTCTCCGCGCGCATCGTCGAACGCCTGTGCGACGCCTTGCGCGCTCTGGTGGAAGAGACGCGCCGCCACGAGCGCCACATCCAGCAGCTGTGCGTGACCAAGAGCAACATGCCGCGGCCGCATTTCATCAAGGTGTTCCCCGGCAACGAAACCAACCTGCGCTGGGTCGGCAACGAAATCACGGCGCGCCATCCCTACAGCGGCCAGCTGGCGCGCTATCAGCCGGCGATCATGGAAAGCCAGCAGAAGCTGCTCGATCTGCAGGCGAAGATCGGCATTCCGCTCAAGGACCTCAAGGACATCAACAAGCAGATGTCCACGGGCGAGGCCAAAGCGCGCCGCGCCAAGCGCGAAATGACCGAAGCCAACCTGCGCCTGGTGATATCGATCGCCAAAAAATACACCAACCGCGGGCTGCAGTTCCTTGACCTGATCCAGGAGGGCAATATCGGCCTGATGAAGGCGGTGGACAAGTTCGAATACCGCCGCGGCTACAAGTTCTCCACCTACGCCACCTGGTGGATCCGCCAGGCGATCACCCGTTCGATCGCCGACCAGGCGCGCACCATCCGCATCCCGGTGCACATGATCGAGACCATCAACAAGATGAACCGCATCTCGCGCCAGATCCTGCAGGAGACCGGGCAGGAGCCCGATCCGGCGACGCTCGCGCTGAAGATGGAAATGCCCGAGGACAAGATCCGCAAGATCCTCAAGATTTCGAAGGAGCCGATTTCGATGGAAACGCCGATCGGCGACGACGACGACTCGCACCTGGGCGATTTCATCGAGGACGCGTCCACCATGGCGCCGGTCGATGCCGCAGTCTACGGGTCCTTGCGCGACGCGACCAAGGACGTGTTGGACTCGCTCACGCCGCGCGAAGCCAAGGTGCTGCGCATGCGCTTCGGCATCGAAATGAACACCGACCACACGCTCGAAGAGGTGGGCAAGCAGTTCGACGTCACGCGCGAGCGCATCCGCCAGATCGAGGCGAAGGCCCTGAGAAAACTCCGGCATCCCTCGCGCTCTGAGAAGCTGCGCAGCTTCCTCGATTCCGAGACCTGATCTTTCGGGCCTGTAGCTCAGTTGGTTAGAGCAGAGGACTCATAATCCTTTGGTCCACGGTTCAAGTCCGTGCGGGCCCACCAATAAACAAGGGGTTACAGAAATGTAACCCCTTATTTTTTGGCTAAAGTACAACAAAAGTTCAACCGGCCCTCAAAGAAGAGTTAACGGATTGAGT
>DAIDTN010000024.1 GCA_027457185.1 Burkholderiales bacterium
CGCGCCTTCAAGAACCGCTTTGGCGCGGTGAACGAACTCGGCGTGTTCGCCATGACCGACAAGGGATTGAAAGGGGTGTCCAACCCTTCGGCCCTGTTTCTGTCGCAGCACGACGGCCAGGTGCCGGGTTCCTGCGTGCTGGTGACGCAGGAAGGCACGCGGCCGCTGCTGGTGGAGATTCAGGCGCTGGTGGATGAGGCGCACGCCCCCAATCCGCGCCGTCTCTCGGTCGGCCTGGAGCAGAACCGGCTGGCGATGCTGCTGGCGGTACTGCACCGGCATGCCGGTATCGCCTGTTTTGACCAGGATGTGTTCGTCAACGCGGTGGGCGGCGTGAAAATCAGTGAACCGGCCGCCGACCTTGCCGTGCTGCTCGCCATCGTGTCGTCGCTGCGCGCCAAGCCCCTGCCGCAAAGGCTGGTGGTGTTCGGGGAAGTCGGACTCGCGGGGGAAATCCGCCCGGCGCCGCGCGGGCAGGAACGGCTGCGCGAGGCGGCGAAGCTGGGGTTTACCCGGGCGATCATCCCCAAGGCGAATTTGCCGCGGCAGGCGATCAGCAGCCTGGAAATTATCGCCTGCGACCGGGTCGAGGACGCCGTCGCGCGGCTGCGCTAGGCATGTTCCCCGCGCACCAGGCGCGCCGCGAGCACGCCGCTGCGCACGGCCGACTCCAGCGTGGCCGGATAGTCGCTGGCGGTGTAGTCCCCCGCCAGGTAAAGACGGTCGACCGCCGTCCGGTTCGCCGGCCGGACCATATCGGGACGGCAGGAGAAGGTGGCGCGTTTCTCCGCGATCACGCGCGACCACAGCGGCGCGGGCAGGCCGGGGAGGAACGCCGCCAACTCGCGATGGATGGCGCCTGCCAGCTCGTCCCGGGAAGCGTTCTGATGCGCGCCGTGCGCGCTGATCACCGCTGCCAGCAGTCCCGCTCTCCCGTTCAGCCGGCCCCGGTCGAATATCCACTGGACATAGCCGCCGTCGAAGCCCGTCATCGGCTGCGGCATCGACACCTCCGGTGGATATTGCAGATAGCAGGTGTAAATCGGCTCGTAAGCGAGCGCCGCCACGCTTTTGCGTGTAGTCGCGAGCGCCGCGAAGCGATCGAGCAGGGCATCGACCTGATGCGGTCCCACGGCGAGGACGACATGGCTGTAGCGTTGCGCAGCCGCGTCGAGGACGAAGCCGTCCTCGGACTTGTCGATTGTTCGCACCGGCGTCGCCAGCCGCACCGAGCCGCCGTTGGCGCACACAAAATCGGCGGCGGGCTGGGGAAAGAGTTTGCCCAGGTCCGCGCGCGGGATGAGGAAGTCGCTGTTCGCGCGTGCGCCGTCCAGCGCATCGCGAAACAGATTGAGAAAAACCTGCGCCGAAGCCGAGGCGGCCGGCGTGTTGAGGGCCGACACGCACAGCGGCTCCCATAAATGGCGCGCGAGCGCTCCGCTCTGGCGGTGCTGCCCGAGCAGCTCGCTGACAGGCATATCGGCGGCGATGCGATAGGCGTTGGCGCGCATCGCCGTGATGAAGCGCATCGCGGCGATGCGCTCGCCCCAGGTGAGCCCGCGCGCGGCGAGCAGGGCGGCCAGCAGATGCAGGGGCGCGGGCAGGCGCGGCGCGCGCAGGCTGAACTTGCCCGGGTATTCGATCGCGAGCGGCTGGCGCAGCAGCAGCTGCTCCGGGTCGGCGCCGACCGCACGCATCAGGCGCAGCGTCTCGCGGTAAGCGCCGATCAGAATATGCTGGCCATTGTCGAGTTCGATGCCCTCGATTTCCACCGAGCGCGCGCGGCCGCCCAAGTGCCGCGCCGCTTCGAATACGGTGACCGGGGTCTTCGCTTGCGCGAGCATGACTGCTGCGGCCATGCCGGCCCAGCCGGCGCCGATGATGGCGACGTTCACGCCGTGATCCAGGTCTTCCAGGCGATCCACAGCTTGCGTACAGGCGTCAATGCCGTGCGCTGGCTGAGTACCCTGCAGCCGTCGTTTGAAATTTCCTGCAGCAGTGCGCGGTAGATCGCGGCCATGATCAGGCCGGGGCGCTGGGCTTTGCGGTCCGCTTGCGGCAATTGTTCGTATGCCGCGCTGTAATAGCGTTCGGCGCGTTCGATTTGAAACGCCATCAGGCGCACGAAATTATCGCTCTGGCGCGCGTGCAAAATGTCGGCCGCGCTCACCTGGAACTGCTGCAGTTCGGCGAGCGGAAGATAGATGCGTCCCTTGCGGCTGTCCTCGCCAACGTCGCGGATGATGTTGGTGAGCTGGAAAGCGAGGCCGAGGGTGTGTGCATAGACCAGCGTGCGCTCATCCTGGTAGCCGAAGATGGAGGCGGCGAGCAGGCCCACCACGCCGGCGACGCGGTGGCAGTATTGCTCCAATGCGGGGAAATCGAGATAACGGTTCTGGCTCAGGTCCATCTCCATGCCGTCGATGATCTCGGACAGGTATTCGTGCTTGATGCCGAAGGGCTGGATCGCTGGCGCGAGCGCCCGCGTCACCGGATGCTGCTGATCGCCGGCGTAGAGCCGGGCGAGTTCCTGCCGCCACCAGGCGAGCTTGGTATGCGCCAGGCCGGTATCCGTGCATTCATCGACAATGTCGTCCACTTCGCGGCAAAAGGCGTACAGCGCGGTGATGGCGCGGCGGCGCTGCGGCGGCAGAAACAGGAATGAGTAATAAAAGCTCGAACCGCTCTGCGCCGCTTTGCTTTGACAGTATTCGTCTGGAGTCACAGGCATTCCGGGATCGCTGATCTCAGTGTACCGGCAAGTATTGGCAGCGTGCCATCAGGCGGTGAACGCCCTGAATAGCAGCACGGGCCAGTCGTAAGCGCTTAGCACCGGTCGGTGATGGTAGACGTCGCCTTCAACCTTGTCTATTTTTTCGAGTATGCGCAGGCCGCCCTGGAC
>DAIDTN010000025.1 GCA_027457185.1 Burkholderiales bacterium
GTAGAGCGTGCGCTGCGCCGGCACGGCGAAGCCGGCGATCAGGCAGTAGACCAGCGCGGCGAGGAACCCCGCCAGCGCCGACGCCTTGCGCGCCGGCAAGGCCAGCATCAGCGCGGAGGAGCGCCGCCACAACCAGTGGACAAGCGCCGCGAACAGGCTGGCCACCATGGTGACATGCAGACCGGAAATCGACATCAGGTGCGACACCCCGGTGCGCGCGAACAACTGCCACTGCCGCGCGTCTATGGCATTCTGGTCGCCGATCGCGAGCGCGGTCAGAACGCCCGCATAGGGGTAGCCGGGCAGTACATTCCAGTGGCGTTCGCGCAGGATTTCGCGGCTGCGCTCGATGAGATATGCCGGCCGCAGCACCAGGTCGTCCAGGCGTGCGTTTGCGCCCGGGCGCACATAGCCGGTCGCGCCGATGGCACGCTGCAGCAGCCAGGACTCGTAATCGAAACCATAGGGATTGACGCTGCCATGCGGCCGCCGCAGGCGCACGGTCAGGCGCCAGCGTTCGCCGGCGTGGATCGGCGCGATACCCTGGAACGCTGCGCGGCTTGTGCCGTTGTACCAGGCGAGCGCAATGCGCCGCGGCAGGTGCGCCGCGGCTGGCGCGACCTGCTCCACGTCGAAATCGAAGCGCACGCCGCCCTCGAACGGCTGCGGCAGACTCGCCACCACGCCGGTGACGACCAGGTCCACGCCCTCCCATTGCCGCGGCAGCCGCTCGGCCAGGCGCAACTCGGCCCGAGCCGCAGCATAGAAAAACCCCGTCGCCGCAAACATTGCGGCCAGCAACAGCATCGCACCGAGCGCGGCGGCATGCGCAGGGAGCAGACGCAAGCTCCACCATAAGACCAGGATCGGCAGCAGCACCCAAGCCCAGGCGAGTGGTGGCAACTGCGACTGCTGCTGCAGCAGGCACACGCCCAGGGCAAAGGCGATGACGTTGGTGCGCATCGAGAGTTAACGACCGAACGTGGCCGCGGTTGAATTGCCTTACAATTGCAGCATGGAAACAGTGATTTCGGCTGCCGCTCCGATGCCACGCAAGTTTTTCAGAAAATACCTGCCCAGCCACCAAAGCGTGCGCAACAATCGGCATATTGCACGCTTCGGCGGTTTTCTGCAGCATCCCAATCTGTGGCATCTGAACCGCCACTCGGTGGCGGGCGGCGTGGCGGTGGGCATGTTCTCCGGCCTGGTCCCGGGCCCGCTGCAGATGCTGACCGCGGCGCTGCTCGCCGTGCCGCTGCGGGTGAACCTGCCGGTGGCGCTCGCCACCACGCTCTACACCAATCCAATCACCATCGGCCCGCTGTACGTGCTCGCCTACCTGATCGGCCGGCTGATCATCGGCGGCGACGCGGCGACGCTCGTCCCGCCGCCTGAATTGGATTGGTCGCATTTGGAGGCGTCCCTCGACGCTTTCCTTCACTGGGCGCTGTCCATGGGGACGCCGCTCGCGGTCGGCCTTCCGGTTCTGGCGCTGATCCTGGCCGCGCTCGGCTACGCCTGCGTGCAGGTGGGCTGGCGCGCCTACGTGATCCGGGCCTGGCGCAAACGCCGGCAAGCGCGCAGCCAACATGGCCGCTGAAACGATCGCGCAGCGGGTCTACCGGCGCTTCGCCGCGCCGGCGATGGCGCTGGTCACCATCAATATCATCGGCATGGTCGGCTACAAGATCATCGGCGGACCGCAGGTAACCTGGCTGAACTGCCTGTATATGACCTTCATCACCGTCGCTACCATCGGCTACGGCGAGATCATCGATCTCAGCCATTCCCCGGGCGGGCGCGTGTTCACCATGGCCATCGGCCTGGTCGGCATCGGCGTGACCACTTACATGATTTCCACGCTCACCGCCTTCATCCTCGAAGGCGAAATGAACCAGGCACTACGGAGGCGAAGAATGCAAAAGAGCATCGCGGCACTGCGGCGGCATTACATCATCTGCGGCATCGGCCGCGTCGGCACCAACGTCGCGCACGAGCTCGAGGTCACCAGGCGTCCCTACGTGCTGATCGAGAGCGACAAGGAGGCGATCGAGCGTTATCTGGAAAGATACCCCGACGCCCTGTGGTCGCACGCCGACAGCGGCGAGGACAGCGCGCTCGCGGAGGCCGGCATCGAGCACTGTGCCGGCGTATTCGCGGTCACCGGCGACGACAGCAAGAACCTGGTGATCACGCTATCGGCCAAACTGCTCAACCCGCAGGCGCGCGTGGTGGCGCGCTGCCATGAAGTCAATTACATCGACAAGATACGCAAGGTCGGCGCCGACGCCATCGTCTCTCCGGATTTCACCGGCGGCATGCGCATCGTTTCCTCGATGGTGCGGCCGCAGGTGGTGAGTTTCCTCGACGAGATGCTGCGCGCTGACAACGCGCTGCGGGTGGAGGAAGTGCATATCCCCGAAGGCTTCGGCGCAAACACAGTCGGCGGCCTCAAATTGAACCGGCGCGCGTTCATCCTCCTGGCGGTGCGCTCCAAGGATCAGTGGGAGTTCAACCCCGCGGACAACTTTTTCATCGGTCCAGGCAACACCCTCGTCGTGATGACCACCCCCGAGGGGCGCAAGTCGCTGGAGAAGAGTCTGGGCGCGGCGGCGGCATGAGCAGGGAGCAGGGGCCCCGCGCAGCGGGGATGCGACCGGCCGCGATTGCCGCCGGCCGCCGACAGTGGCTACGCTCGAATTGCGAAAACGGATCGGAGGCGGCAGCATGAGCCTCCACGTCTGGCTGACCTTCATCGTCGCCGCGCTGCTGATCAGCCTCAGCCCCGGCCCCGGCGCCATCTCCTGCATGGCGAGCGGCATGCGCTTCGGCTATCGCCGCACACTTGCCAACATCGCCGGCATGCAGCTGGGCCTCGCGCTGCAGCTGCTGGTGGTCGGCGTCGGCCTGGGCGCGTTGCTCGCCGCATCCACCCTCGCGTTCGAATTGGCCAGGGGCTTCGGCATGGCCTATCTCTGCTATCTCGGCTGGCAGCAGTTTCGCGCCGAGGAGAAACCCGTGGAGATCGGCCAGCAGAGCCATTCTCAGAGCACTTCACGCGGGCTCATTGCGCAAGGCTTCCTGGTCAATGCGAGCAATCCCAAGGCGACGATTTTCCTGCTGGCGGTGCTGCCACAGTTCATCGACGCGCAGGCACCGGCACTGCCGCAGTACCTGATCTGCATGGCCACGCTCACCGCGACGGACATCGTCATCATGAGCGGCTATGCGTTGTTCGCCTCGCGCGTGCTGCGGCTGCTGCGCCAGCCGCACCATCTGCGCTGGATGAACCGCGGCTTCGGCAGCATGTTCATGCTCGCCGCCGGCTTTCTCGCGCTGTTCCGGCGCGCCTGAGAGATCATTACGACCTGAGGGGATGAGTTCCCTCATGCTTCCTTGCGTCAGAGGCAGTTGCGCTAACGCCGAGTCCGTCTCTAAACGCTTACGCCGGTTCAATCCGGAATCAACACCCCATCCTGCAGCCGCAAGATGCGCTGGGCGCGCGCGGCGATACCGGGATCGTGGGTGACGATGACGAAGCTGGTGCCGCGGCTGCGGTTGAGCTCCAGCATCATCTCGAACACCTGCGCCGCCGTGTGGCGATCGAGATTGCCCGTCGGTTCGTCGGCGAGCACGCAGGCGGGCCGGGTCACCAGCGCCCGCGCCAGCGCCGCGCGCTGGCGCTCGCCGCCGGAGAGTTCGGCCGGCGTGTGCGCCAGGCGATGGCCCAGCCCCACTTCCTCGAGTATGGCCGCGGCGCGGCTGCGCGCATCGAACGCCGGCATGCGCCTGATCAGCAGCGGCATGGCCACGTTCTCCAGCGCGGTGAATTCCATCAGCAAGTGATGAAACTGGTAGACGAAGCCGAGCGTCTCGTTGCGCAGGCGGCCGCGTGCCGCCTCGGACAGGCTTTGCATCGGCCGGCCGAGGATGCTCACCTCCCCCGAGGTCGCGCTGTCCAGCCCGCCCAGCAGGTGCAGCAGCGTGCTTTTGCCCGAACCCGAAGCGCCGACGATCGCCACCAGCTCCGCCGCGCGCACCTGCAGGTCCACCCCGAGCAGTACCGGTACGTCGGTTGCGCCCTGATGGAATATCTTGGCGAGTTTGCTGCTGCCGAGGACGATGTTACTCATAGCGCAGGGCCTCGGCCGGATTCACGCGCGAGGCGCGCCAGCTCGGATACAACGTCGCGAGCAGGCTCAGCACGAGCGACACCGCGGCGATGGTGACGACATCTCTCCATTCCAGCTGCGACGGCAGCTCGCTGATGTAATACACGTCCTTCGACAGGAAATGCACGTGGAACAGGCGCTCGATGAAGGGCACCACCACGTGAATGTTGAGCGCGAGCAGCACACCGCCGCCGACTCCGATCAACGTGCCGATGACGCCGATCAGCGCGCCCTGCACGATGAACACCGCCATGATGCCCGAGGGCGCCGCGCCCAGGGTGCGCAGGATGGCGATATCGGGCTGCTTGTCGGTGACCGCCATCACCAGGGTGGAAACGATGTTGAACGCTGCGACCGCGACGATCAGGAGCAGGATGATGAACATCACGTTCTTCTCCATTTGCACGGCGCGGAAGAAATTGACGTGGCTGCGCGTCCAGTCGGTGACGTAGGCATCGGCACCCAGCCTGGGCAGCAGATCCGCGGCCACCTGGGGCGCCTGGAACAGGTCGTGCAGCTTCAGGCGCACGCCCGAAACCTTGTCCTGCATGCGGTACAGCGTCTGCGCGTCCTGCAGATCGATCAGCGCCAGGCCCGAATCGTATTCGAACATGCCGATCTCGAAAATTCCGACCACGCGGAATTGCTTCAGGCGCGGCACGATGCCGGCCGGCGTGACCTCTCCCTGCGGTGCGATCAGGGTCACCTTGTCGCCGACGATTACGGCCAGCGCGCGCGCAAGCTCGGCGCCGAGGACGATGCCGAATTCGCCCGGCTTGAGCGCCGTCAGGCTGCCGGACTTCATGTGGCTGGCGAAATCAGCCACCTGCTCCTCGCGCTCGGGCAGGATGCCGCGGATGATCGCGCCGCGCACGGCGCCATCGTAGGTGAGCATGCCCTGGGCATTGACGTAGGGCGCGGTGCCCGCCACGCGCGGATCGGCGGCGGCGACCTTGGCTACGTCCTGCCAGTCGGAAAGCATATCGCCTGGCCCGCTGATCTCCACATGCGCGGCCACCCCCAGGATGCGGGTGCGCAACTCGCTCTGGAAACCGTTCATTACCGACAGCACCGTGATCAGTGCCGCCACGCCGAGCGCGATGCCGAGCATCGAGGTGAGCGAAATGAAGGAGATGAAATGGTTGCGGCGCTTGGCGCGGGTGTAGCGCAGGCCGATAAACAGTTCGTAGGGGAGTTTGGTCATTTTGTGTGGCTATTCTGACACACTCACGCCCGGCTTATCCGCACGCGTCAATGATAAACTTTGGCATGCATTGCCATCTGCTGCTTCCCGATCTGTTCTGGCCCGAGCGCGATTTCCCCGATATCTATCGCGGACTCGAGCTTGCGGCACTGGAGCGGCTGCTGGCCAAGGGGCGGCGCGACCGCGCCGCAGCGGCCGCAACGGAATCCGCCGAAGCCTGGCTGTGCCAACGCTTCGAGGTGGAAAAGCAAGGCGACTGGCCGGCCGCGCCCTATTGCCTGCTCGCCGACGGCGGCGAGCCGGGCCAACACCACTGGCTGCGCGCCGATCCGGTGCACCTCAAGCTGGAAGGCGGGCGCCTCGTGCTCGCCGGCAGCGGCGTATTTTCGATATCGCAGCAGGAGGCCGAGTGTCTCTCCGACAGCCTCAACGTGCATTTTTCCGGAGACGGCCTAGTGTTCTATCCGCTGCGGCCGGACCGCTGGTATCTGCGGGTGGAGCGCGTGCCTGCGCTGGAAACGACGGCGCTGCCCGATGCCGCCGGCAGGAGCATCGCTGCCCTGCTGCCGCACGGCAGCGACGCGCCGGCCTGGCGCGCGCGCCTGAACGAGATGCAGATGCTGCTGCACGGCCATGCGGTCAACGCTGCGCGCGAAAGTGCAGGCATGCTGCCGATCAACAGCGTCTGGCTCTGGGGCGGCGGCAGCATCGCAAACGCCGTGACCGCGCCCTGCAATGAGGTCTGGAGCCGGGACCCCTTCGCGACAGGACTGGCACTGGCGGCGCGTCTTGCCGCGCGTCCGCTGCCCGAGGATGCTGCGGCGCTGTTGCGCGCCGGCGCCAGCGCAGGCGTGAACCTGATCGTGCTCGACCAGCTGCGCGCCGCGGCGCAGTACGGCGATGCGCATGGCTGGCGTGAAGCCCTGCAGCAGCTCGAGCGCGACTGGTTCGCGCCCCTGCTCGAAGCGCTCAGGCAGGAACGCGTCGGCATGCTGAGCCTGCATGCGCCCGCACCCGCGCGCGGGCTCTCGGTCGAGCTTACGCGCGGCGACCTGCGCCGCTTCTGGCGGCGGGTAAGGCCGCTGGCGGATTACGCATCGGCATGACCAGCATCGTCACCCGTCCCATCCCCGCGCGCAATCGCGACATGCTGGTGCAGCAGGGCCTGCATCCGGTGCTGGCGCAGTTGTATGCCGCGCGCGGCGTAGTCGACAAAAGCGAAGTGCAAAGCGAATTCACCGGATTGATTGCGCCGGAGCGGCTGCTGCATGCGGACCGCGCCGCAGCGCTGCTCGCCGATGCCATCGAAACGAAACAGCGCCTGCTGATCGTCGCCTACTACGATTGCGATGGCGCCACCGCCTGCGCCGTCGGCGTGCGCGCCCTTTCCGCATTCGGCGCGGACGTGGCCTATCTCGTGCCCAACCGCTTCGAATACGGCTACGGACTCACGTCCGAAATCGTCGATCTCGCCGTGCGCGCGCCGCGGCGCCCCGACTTGCTGATCACCGTCGACAACGGCATCGCCAGCAACGAAGGCGTGGCGCGCGCCAACGAGCTGGGCGGCGCCACGCTGATCACCGACCACCATCTGCCGGGCGATGCGCTGCCGCAGGCCACGTGCATCGTCAATCCGAATCAGCCGGGCTGCGATTTCGCCAGCAAGGCCATCGCCGGCGTGGGCGTGATGTTCTACGTCATGCTCGCGCTGCGGGCGGAGCTGCGCCGGCGCGGCTGGTTCAAGGAGCGGCCCGAATTCAATCTCGCGGCGCTGCTCGACTTGGTGGCCCTGGGCACGGTCGCCGACGTCGTGCGGCTGGACCGCAACAACCGCATCCTGGTGGCGCAGGGACTGAAGCGCATCCGCGAAGGCAGGATGCACGCCGGGATCGCGGCGCTGTTGCGCGTGGCCGGGCGCGAAGCAAAGCGCGCATCCTGTTTCGAGCTGGGCTTCGCCGCCGGTCCGCGGCTCAACGCCGCCGGGCGCCTGGCCGACATGGCGCTGGGAATAGAGTGCCTGATCACCGACGACACGGCGCGCGCGCTCAACATCGCGCAGGAACTGGACCGGCTGAACCGCGAGCGGCGCGACATCGAAGGCGGGATGCAGGAGCAGGCGCTCGCCATGCTCGAGGGACTGGGATTGGGCACGGACGCCGGCGACGCTTATACCCTGTCGCTTTACGATCCGAGCTGGCACCAGGGCGTGGTGGGCATACTCGCCGCGCGCATCAAGGACCGGCTGCACCGGCCGGTGATCGCGTTTGCCGCGGGCAACCCGGGCGAACTCAAAGGATCGGGGCGCTCGATCCCGGGCCTGCATTTACGCGACGCGCTCGATCTCGTCGCCAAGCGCGCCCCCGGCCTGATCCTGCGCTTCGGCGGCCATGCCGCCGCTGCAGGTCTGA
>DAIDTN010000026.1 GCA_027457185.1 Burkholderiales bacterium
GCTTAGGAGAGTGCGGGAGGGGCGCGCGAATCGAACACGATTCGCGGAGGGAACGGCAGCGCGACTACAAATTGCGGTTCCGGCGATATGTCGACACAGGAGGGGGCGATAACCGTGTCGCCGCCCGTTATCGCGCCGTGAACCGCATGGAAGGCGACGCATTTGTAGATCGAATGCCCAAGCGGCGGAGCGTTTTTTTCGCCGTACTTTGCAACCGCAAGATCATGGCGCAGATGCGACATCGAATGCATCTGCGCCGCATACTGCGCGAACAGCAAGGCCAGGGCAAGAACAAGCTGTAGGGCTCGATTCGTCACCGGCGTAGCCTAATCCTTAACGCGACCGCGCGCAATAGGCGAAATCCGTCGGTGTCGCGCGCTGTTAGATTTTTCCGGTTTTGTGGCACATGAATTTGCCGATCTATTTCCGCTGATGGCGGGAAGTGGCGCAAATAGCAAGGCGATCAAGTCGGCGATGCTGCGGTACGAGTCCACTTGCTGAGCCCTTTTTTTTGCTGGCGAAGGCGCATGCGCTGCCGCAGTGCGCCTTCGCGCGGCCCTGACATTGGCTAGAGCGCGATTCCTTGTTTCGCCGCGTGGCGCTCGGCCGACACGATGGTATTGGCGAGCAGCATCGCAATCGTCATCGGGCCGACCCCGCCTGGGACGGGCGTGACCCAGCCGGCACGCTGCAGCGCTGCGCCGTAGTCCACATCGCCGACCAGCTTGCCCTCGTGCGAACGGCTGATACCGACGTCGATCACCGCTGCACCGAATTTGATCATTTCTCCTCCGATCGCCTGCGCTTTGCCGATCGCGCAAACGAGCACGTCGGCGCGGCGGGTGTGATGGGCCAGATCCGCGGTCTGGGAGTGGCACAGGGTGACGGTTGCGCCAGCCTGCAACAGCAGCAGCGCCGCGGGTTTGCCCACGAGAGCGCTGCGGCCGACGACTACCGCCTCCTTGCCGCGCAGGTCGAAGCCGGTCGACTTGAGCATTTCCATGATGCCCGCCGGCGTGCATGGTACGAAGCGCGCGTGGCCCGACAGCAAGCGGCCGAGGTTATGCGGGTGCAGGCCGTCCACGTCTTTCTCCGGCGACATGCGCTCGAGCACGGCGAGTGGCGCAAGCTGCGCCGGCAGCGGCAGCTGTACCAGGATGCCGTGGATGCCCGCGTCGGCATTGAGCCGGTCGATCAGCGCGAGCACGATGTCGAGCGTGCTGTCGGCGGCCAGCGCGTGCTCTTCGGAGCGTATGCCGATTTCGCGGCAGGCCCTGATCTTGTTGCGCACATAGACCTTGGACGCGGGATCATCGCCGATCACGACCGCCGCGAGACCGGGTGCGATGCCGGCGGCGTTGAGCCGGTCCGCGCGCAGTTTCCATTCGGCGCGCCGCTGCTGCGCAAGCTGCTTGCCGTCGATGATCAGGGCCGTCATGGCTTGCTCCGGTGGGCGCGCGAATTGCGCATGGACTGGTCGGAAATCGTGCGTGCTGGCTTATAATCGGCGTAATTCTAGCAGGCTATCGATGTGCTCCGATTGCTTTCAGCGCAAGCTGGCCGCCCCGAAATGACCCTATGTCAGCATCCCATCCGTCCGCCTTCGTCAATGTTCTCGGCCGCCGCCTAGAATACCGCCGCATCGCCGCGGCAGTCGAAGGGCCGACCATGGTGTTCCTGCACGAAGGCCTGGGCTCGATCAGCCAGTGGCGCGATTTTCCCGACCGCATCGCGCAAGACTCCGGTCTGCCCGCCATCGTCTATGCGCGCTACGGCCATGGCCAGTCCGATGTGCTGCAGCAGCCGCACGGCGTCGATTTCATGCATCGCGAGGCGCTGGAAGTCCTGCCGGAACTGCTGCGCCAACTCGGCATAGATCGCCCGATCCTGGTCGGGCACAGCGACGGCGCATCCATTGCGCTCATCTACGCGGGTTCGGGTCATCCGCTGCGCTGCCTGGTGGCGCTGGCGCCGCACGTGTTTGTCGAGGACATCAGCATAGCGGGCATCACCGCCGCGAAACAGACATTCGAGACCACCGATCTGCCGCAAAAGCTTGCGCGCCATCATCGCGACGCGGGCAAGACGTTTTACGGCTGGAACGACGTCTGGCTGGCGCCTGCGTTTCGCAGCTGGAACATCGAGAGTTTCCTGCCCGCGATCACCTGCCCGTTGCTCGCGATCCAGGGACAGGAGGACGAGTATGGGAGCATGGCGCAGGTCGATGCGATCGCGTGCCGGGCGGGCGGGCCGGTCGAAGTGCTGAAGCTTGAGCAATGCGGCCATTCCCCGCACAAGGACCAGGTGGAAAAGGTCGCTCAGGCTGTCGCCGAATTCGTCAAACGCTGCGGCGGCGCTTAGCGGCGCAGGCGGCAGTTCAGCGCTGTTCGCCGCGGCCTATCACCCGCTCGAGGCCGGCGCGATCGAGTATGCGGACGAATCGTTGCTGCACCCTGATCAGATCTTCCTGCTGAAATTGTGAGAACGTGCGACTGACGGTCTCCAGCGTCAAACTGAGGTAACTGCCTATCTCCTCGCGCGTCATGCGCAGGTTGAACTCCGACGGGGGGTGGCCGTGCGCGAGGAAGCGCCGCGACAGATTGAGCAGGAACATCGCCAGGCGTTCTTCGGCGCTCATCCGGCCCAGCAACAGCATCACCCACTGCTCGCGCACGATTTCGCGGCTCATCATCCTGTGGAACTGGCGCTGCAGGCTGGGAATGGCCTGCGCGACTTCCTGCAATCCGGCAAAGAGTATGGCGCAGACCTCGCTGTCCTCGAGGGCGATGGCAGTGCAGGTATGCCGCTCCGGCGCGATACCGTCCATGCCGAGCACCTCACCTGTCATGGCGTACCCGGTAAGCTGTTCGCGGCCGTTCTCGATCAGTGCGGTGGACTTGAAGAAGCCATCGCGCACGGCGTACAGAGAGGTGAAGCGGTCGCCGCTGCGGTACAGGATTTCACCGCGCCGCAGGCGCGAGCGATTGAATACAAGTCGGTCGGCGATGTCCATTTCGGAGCGGGTCAGCCCGCAGCAGGGCGCGCACAGTTCGCGCAGATTGCAGCTCGAGCATATGGTCGCGCACGACGCCACCTTCTCCGGACTGGGGGCTGCTGCCGAATCGTCTGGCGCATGGCGCCGGGCGGTAGTAATCCGAATCGGGATGCTTGTTGCCATAATGCTCTCCGGTCGGGTGGCCGCTCTAGTCGGCTCCGGCTACCGAATATTGCGCAATCGCATGACAATCAGTGTGCTGCGGCAGCGTGATTCCGGCGGGCCCATCGGCCCCTGCGAAAGCAAGGCACTTCAAGCCGACCACCGCTCACCCATGCCGAAGCATTTTTACAGGATACACTTCCCGCAAAAGTGCGTACGCGACCGAATGCTCACTTGAGTTTCCACACCTGCGGTCTCGCGGGCCAGGTGCCGCGCGCTATCATGCGCGCGCCCTCGAATGCCAGGTAGCTCTCGCGCCCGTAGTGCGGCAACGGGCGCGCGAGCGCCGCCAGCGATGGCGCGTCGCGCACCGACACCAGCACCACGACACGCCCGTCGCGGCCGCGCTCCGTCCACACCTGGGCGCTGCCGCGCCCGGCGGCAAGCTTGGCCGGCCGCTCCGGCAGGCCTTCGCGTGCGAGCCAGGCGTCGATGTCGGCGTGCAGCCCGGCGACCAGCAGGGCGGAGGGCTTGGCCGCCGAAGTGTCCGCGCGCTCCAGCAGC
>DAIDTN010000027.1 GCA_027457185.1 Burkholderiales bacterium
AGCAAAATCTTGATCGCGTTTTATTCCCGTGGCGGCGTGACCGAAGCGCTGGCCAAGGCTGTCGCCGAAGGTGCAAAAGCCGAAGGCGCCGAAGTGCGCCTGCGCCGCGCGCGCGAATTCGTCGGTGAAGAAGTGATGAAAAAAGCGCCGGGCTGGCTTGAAGGCGCCAGGCGCATGAATGCGCTGTACGAGGCGCCGACCGAGGCCGACGCCGAGTGGGCCGATGGTATCGTGTTCGGCACGCCGACCCGCTTCGGCAGTATGACGGCGGAACTCAAGGCCTACATCGACGGCCTGGGCGGACTGTGGTTTCAGGGCAAGCTGATCGGCAAGGCCGGCTCGGCGTTCGCGTCCACTTCAACCCTGCATGGCGGCAACGAGATGACCATCACCGCGCTGTATGCGCCTATAGCGCACCTCGGCCTGATCCTGGTGCCGACCGGCTATGCCGATCCGGCGCTGTTCAAGGCGGGCACGCCCTATGGCGCCTCCTCGGTTTCGGGAACCAACAGCGCGCCGCCGGGCGCGGATGACCTCGAGGTGGCGCGCTTCCAGGGCAAGCGCGTCGCCCGCGTCGCCGCGGCGCTGAAGACGCTGCGCTAGAGCCAACACAGACGAGGGCTGGAGCATGAGCGCCAGCCTCGCTGCCCAAGAGCAGTTCTGCGCTCCGTAATTCTCACCTGTCCCGGCGTTATTCAATAGAATCGGCTCTGCAACGAGCGGCCCGGCGTCGGGCTGTCCGTCTTGCCGATCACTTGAGGTATCGCCATGGATCTGCTCGAACAGGCTGCAATCTTCCTGCTGGCCGCAGTGCTCCTGGTGCCGCTGTTCCGGCGCCTCAAGCTGGGTGCGGTGCTCGGCTACATTGCCTCCGGCATGGCCATCGGTCCCTGGGGCCTGGGCCTGGTCGGTGCAGTGCAGGCGACATTGAACTTCGCCGAATTTGGCGTCGTGCTGCTGTTGTTTTTGATCGGCCTCGAGCTGCAGCCGAGCCGGCTGTGGGTGCTGCGCCGGCCGGTGTTCGGTCTGGGCGGGGCGCAGGTGGCGGTGACCACGCTGGTGCTGCTCGCGGCCTGCCTGCCGTTCGGTCTGGATTGGCGCGAGGCGCTGGTGGTCGGCTTCGGTCTGGCCATGTCCTCGACGGCGCTGGTGATTGCCTCGCTCGCCGAGCGCGGCCAGCTGGGCGAGCGCCACGGCCGCAACGCTTTCGCCATCCTGTTGTTCCAGGACCTGTCGGTGATCCCGATGCTGGCGCTGTTGCCGCTGCTGGCGTCGAATGGAGCGCATGCGGGCGGCAACTGGATGGCCGCGCTCAAGGGTGTGGCGGTGAGCGCCGCGGTCATCGCGGGCAGCCGGCTGGTGGTACGCCCCTTGCTCAAGCGGGCCGCGCGCTACGGCGGGCGCGAGGTGTTCACCGCGGCGGCTTTGCTCCTCGTCATCGGCGCCGCGCTGATCATGGAGAAAATCGGCTTATCGATGTCGCTCGGCGCTTTCCTGGCCGGGGTGCTGCTTGCCGATTCGGAGTTTCGCCACGAACTCGAGGCGGACATCGAGCCGTTCAAAGGGCTGCTGCTGGGTTTGTTTTTCATCGCCGTGGGCATGAGCGCCAATCTCGATCTGGCATGGCAGCGGCCCATCGCGGTGTTCGGACTGGCGCTGGGTCTGATGGCGGTCAAGTTCGCCCTCATGTACGCCATCGCGCGCGCCGGCGGCTCGCCCAACGAAACGGCGCAGCGACTGGCTGCGGCGCTCGCCAAGGGCGGCGAGTTTGCGTTCGTGCTGTTTGCCGCGGCCGCGGGCCTGGGCGTGTTCGCCGCGGCCACCGCGCAGTTGCTGGTGATGATGGTGACCCTGTCGATGCTGCTCGCGCCGCCGTTTTTCGCGCTGCATGAGCGCGCGCTCCAGCACTGGACGGCGCGGCGCGCGCCGGCGGAGTACGACAGCATAGACGGGCCGGGCAACCCGGTGATCATCGCCGGCTACGGCCGCTTCGGCCAGATCGTATCGCGCGTGCTGCGTATGTGCGGCCTGCCGTTCACGGCGCTGGAGGCGAGCTACCAGCAGGTCGATTTCGTGCGCCGCTTCGGCAGCAACAAAGTCTATTACGGCGATGCTTCGCGGCTTGAGCTGCTGCATGCCGCTAAAGCTGGCGAAGCCAAGCTGTTCGTCCTGGCCATCGACGACGTCGAAGCTTCGGTCAAGACCGCCGCAGTGGTGCGCAAGCATTTTCCCAATCTGCCGATCCTCGCGCGCGCGCGCAATCGCGTGCATTATTTCCGGCTGCGCGATCTCGGCATCAAGGCGATACATCGCGAAACTTTTCCGGCGAGCCTGGATGTCGCGCACCAGGCGCTGCTGCGACTTGGTATCGGCGCCGCCGCGACCGAGCACGCGATCGCGTTGTTCCGCCAGCACGACGAGGCTCAACTCGAGGCGCAATATGCGATGAAGCACGACGAGGCGCAGCTGATCCAAAGCGCGAAACAGGCGGCCGAGCAATTGCGCGAACTGTTCGAGGCGGACAGCTTCGGGCCGCTGGCCGATTTTCCGCGGGGGGCTGCGGGTACGATTCCGCGCCAGGCGTGAGGCGCGCGCTGGCGTTACTGCGGGACGAACACCCTTTTGGCTTTAGAATGCCGGTATGAAAGGCATGGTTATCCTGATTTCTGGCCGCGGCAGCAATATGCAGGCCCTGGTCGAAGCCGGTCTGCCAGTGGCGGCGGTAATCAGCAACCGCGCGGATGCGGCCGGGCTTGCCTACGCCGTGGGTCGCGGCATTGCTACCGCCGTCGTCGCGCACCGCGATTACGCCACGCGTGAAGCTTTCGATGCAGCGCTGGCGCAGGCGATCGATGGTTTTCGCCCCGATCTGGTGGCGCTGGCCGGCTTCATGCGCATACTCACCGACAGCTTCGTTCTGCGCTACCAAGGCCGCATGCTCAACATTCATCACTCGCTGCTGCCCGCATTTTCGGGCCTGGACACCCATGCCAGGGCGCTCGCCGCAGGTGTGAAGCTGCATGGCTGTACCGTCCACTTCGTCACGGCCGAACTCGACCATGGACCGATAGTGATCCAGGCCGCGGTGCCGGTGCTGCCTGACGACGATGAAGCGCAGCTCGCCGCGCGCGTGCTGGCACAGGAGCATCGCATCTATCCGCGGGCCGCGCGCTGGTTCCTCGAAGGAAATCTGGTCGTCGAAAACGGGCTGGTGCGCGTTAAGGGGGATCATCCGCAACAGTTGTACGCGCCGTGATCAGATCGATCGCCTTTATAGCTGTCTGTGTCTTCGCCGGCGCTTGCGCTGCGCAGCCGCCAAACAAGGTCAGCCTGACTTACGACCTCAGCTACAACGGCATTGTCGCGGCGGAGTTGACCGAGGTGCTCGAGCACGACGGCAAGAGTTTTTCGCTGAGTTCCGAAGGCCGCGGCGTAGGTATAGGCGCGCTGCTCTATCACGGCGTGGCCAAGCGCTCGTGCCGCGGCGAGATCACCCGTGCGGGCCTGCGCCCGCTCGAATACCGCGACCAGCGCGGCGACAAGCCGGTTTCCGTGGCCAAATTCGATTGGGCCAGGAAAACGCTGACGCTGGAGCATGACGGCAAGAACGAGACCACGGCCATGGTGCCCGCGCTGCAGGACCGGCTGAGCTTTCTCTACAACTTCGCCTTCCAGTCTGCGCCGGATCTCAAGCCGGGCAGGCAGATCAAAGTGACCCTGACCGACGGCAGGGGCCTGACGCAATTTGAATATACCGTCGCCGCACCCGAAATGGTGAAAACCCCGGCAGGCGAGTTCGACGCCGTGCACCTGGTAAAGCAGCGCGAGAACAAGGATGACAGAGGCACGGAGCTCTGGTTCGCGCGCGATCGCGATTACCTGCCGGTACGCGTCCTGGTCATTGAAAAGGACGGCGCGCGCATCGATCAGGTGCTGACGCGCATCGTCGACTGACGCGCCTCGCACCCGCACTAGACCATGCCCTTGCCCCGGCCCCTGCTTGAGCACACTGCGACTGCGCTCGCCGCCGTGCTGGAATTCAGGTATCCGGCGGATGCCGTCGTGTCGCGCTATTTGCGCGCGCATCCGATCCTCGGCCAACAGGACAGAGCCTTCGTCGCCGAGACCGTGTTCGCCGTGCTGCGCCGTCTGTGCCTGCTCGAAACCCTGAGTGCGGGCCGTGATCCGCGCCGCCTGGTGCTGGCCGCGCTTACCAGGCTGCGCGGTCTGAGCCTGCGCGAGCTCGACACGGCAATCAAACCGAGGGAGCGCGAATGGCTGGCCGAACTGAAAGCGCAAGCGGAGGACAACTCGCTTGCGCTGCGCTGCGATTTTCCAGACTGGCTGCTCGCCAGGCTGCAGCGCCAATACGGCGACGAGGAACTGCTGGCGCTCGCCCACAGCCTACAGCACAGCGCACCGCTCGACCTGCGCGTCAACCTGCACAAGGCCGAGCGCGAGGCGGTGCTCGCGCGCCTGGCAGCCGACGGCATCGCCGCGCAGGCGACGCCTTATTCGCCGGTGGGAATACGCCTGGAGGGCAAGCCGCAGATCAACCGGCATGCGCTGTTTCTGGAGGGGGCGATCGAAATCCAGGACGAGGGCAGCCAGATCCTGTGCCAACTGCTGGCGCCGCGCCGCGGCGAGATGGTGGCGGATTTCTGCGCCGGCGCCGGCGGCAAGACCCTGGCGCTGGGAGCCATGATGCGCGGGAGCGGCAGGCTGTACGCCTTCGACATATCGGAAAAACGCCTCGCGGGCCTGAAGCCGCGCCTGGCGCGCTCGGGTCTTTCCAATGTGCATCCGCAATGGATCGCGAACGAAAACGATGCGCGCCTGAAGCGTCTTGCGGGCAAGCTCGACCGCGTGCTGGTGGACGCGCCATGCACCGGCCTGGGGACGCTGCGGCGCAACCCGGATCTCAAGTGGCGCCAGAGCGAAGCGGCGCTGGCCGGATATCGGGCGAAGCAGGACGCGATTCTGGCCGCCGCAGCCACGCTGGTGAAGCCGGGCGGTCTGCTGCTGTATGCGACCTGCAGCCTGCTCGATGAAGAGAACGCGGAGGTGGCGGCGGCCTTTCTTGCCGCGCACGCGCAGTTCGAACTGCGGCCGGCCAACGCCGCGCTGGCGCAGCAGCGCATAGCCCTGGATACCGGCGCATACCTGCGCCTTGCGCCGCATGTGCATGGCACCGACGGCTTTTTCGCCGCCTTGCTGGAGAAGAAGAAAACATGAAACGAACGCTGCTCGTGGTCGCGCGCGCGTTGCCGCTCGCCTGCCGCGCTGGGGCGCAGATTCCGGAACTCGAGTCCCGCGCCCCCGTCTCGCAGCAAATGCCGCCGGAAGTTCCAGCACAGGGCACGGTGCAGGTGGCGTTCACGCCCTGGGACAATGCCGAGGCGATGATCGTCGCCTGCATCCGCCAGGCAAAACATCAAATTCTAGTGCAGGCCTTCAGCTTCACCAGCCGCGCGCTGGCGAATGCGCTGATCGCAGCCAAAAGGCGCGGCGTGGAGGTGCAAGTCATGGCCGACCGCGAACAGACTTTCAGCGGCGAGGCCAGCCGCATACCCGAGCTGGTCCGGGCGGGCATTCCGGTGATGCTGGAGGTGCGCTACCAAAGCGCGCATAACAAGATAATGGTCATGGACGCCGGCTCGGCGGATGCCGCGGTCATCACCGGCAGTTACAATTGGACTTACGCCGCACAACACAAGAATGCCGAGAACGTGCTGATCCTGCGCCACAACCCTGATGTCGCGAATGCCTACGCCGCCAACTGGAGGCGGCACTTCGCCGACGCTTTGCCCTACGCCGAGCAATGAAACATCCTTTCAGTAACCTGTTGGAGAATGCCTGGTTCGATCTGCACGATCCGCGCGTCGTATGGCAGATTGCGGTCCTGCTGTCGTGCTTCGTGCTGGCCTGGGCCGCGGGCCGGGCGCTGCGCCTCGCCCGCGTCGAGGCCGACGGCATCTGGAAATTCGGCGTCGGTGGCTTGCGCCGCATCCTGTTTCCGGTAGTTGCATTGATTCCGCTGACGCTCTCCATCGAATTGCTCAAGCACTGGATCTCGGTTGATCTGTTGCGGCTGTTCGTGCCGTTGCTGATATCGCTTCTGCTGGTGCGGTTTTTCTTTTATTTGCTGCGCCATGTGTTTGCCCGCGGCAGCATCGTGCGCTCGTTCGAGCGGGCCATCGCGGTCCTGGTATGGGGCGGACTGGTGCTGCACGTTTCCGGCTTGCTGCCGGACGTGATCGATGTCCTCGACGACATCACCTTCCATCTGGGCACGCAGAAGCTCACGCTTTGGCTGGTGCTGCAGGGACTGTTCTGGGTGGTGATCACGCTGCTCGCAGCGATGTGGCTAAGCGGCATCATCGAGGCGCGGCTGATGCGTGCCGAATCGCTGCACTCCAGCCTGCGCGTGGTGTTCTCGCGGCTGGCCAGGGCGCTACTGGTGCTGCTCGCGGTGCTCGTCGTGTTACCGCTGGTCGGCATCAACCTCACCGTATTGTCGGTATTCGGCGGCGCCATCGGCGTGGGCCTGGGTTTCGGTCTGCAGAAAATCGCCAGCAATTACGTCAGCGGGTTCATCATCCTGCTCGACCGCTCGATCCGCATCGGCGACTTGATCACCGTGGATAATTTCTACGGCGAGGTGAAAACCATCACTACGCGCTACGTGGTGGTGCGCGCGGCCGATGGGCGCGAGGCCATCATTCCCAACGAACTCCTGATTGCGACGACGGTTCTCAATCACTCCTACTCCAACCGCCAGATTCGATTCGCGCTCGCGCTGCAGATCGCGTATCGGAGCGATCTGCAGCGGGCCATGCAATTGATGGAGGACGCCGCGCGCAAGCACGTACGCGTGCTCGCCGACCCGCCGCCGAAGGCGTTCCTGCTGCGCTTCGCCGACAGCGGCATCGACCTCGAGCTGGGAGTGTGGATCGGCGATCCGGAGAACGGTACGCTCGGCATTCGCTCCGAACTGTACCTCGACATCTGGCGCGCTTTCCAGGATGCCGGCATCGAGATCCCGTATCCGCAGCGGGAAGTCCGCATTCTGCCCGGCGCGGACGGCGCCCCGGGCTGATTCGGAGCGGCGCAGCCCCGGGACGGGAGCATCGCGCAATCGGCCATTGCGGTATGCTGAGATTCACGTAGAATCTCGACCCACTTTATGAATTGTATGGAGATTTGATGCTTTTTTCCGGGCTGTTCGATTTGCCCTGGTGGGGACTGGTCGTTGTGACCCTGGTTCTGACCCATGTCAGCATTGCCGCCGTAACCATATTCCTGCATCGCCACCAAGCCCACCGCGCGCTCGATTTGCACCCGCTGGCGAGCCATTTCTTCCGTCTCTGGCTGTGCCTGACCACGGGCATGGTAACCAAGGAGTGGGCTGCCATTCACCGCAAGCACCACGCCAAGTGCGAAACCCCGGACGATCCGCACAGCCCGCGGATTTACGGCATCCAACGCGTGCTCTGGGGCGGGGTGTTTCTCTACATCAAGGAAGCGCATAACCGGCAAACCCTGGAGCGATACGGCCATGGCACGCCGGACGACTGGCTGGAGCGCAATGTCTATAGCAGCCGCGCCAAGATCGGATTGGTGCTCATGGGGCTGATCAATATCGCCCTGTTCGGCGTCGTACCTGGCCTGCTGATTCTGGCGGTGCAGATTGCGTGGATTCCGTTCTGGGCCGCGGGCGTGATCAACGGCATTGGCCACTACTGGGGCTACCGCAACTGGTGCACCGCCGACGCCAGCACCAATATCTTTCCCTGGGGTATCCTGGTCGGCGGCGAGGAGCTGCACAACAATCACCATGCCTACGCCTCGTCGGCCAGGCTCTCCAACAGATGGTACGAGCTGGATATCGGCTGGGTATATATCCGCATTTTGGAGATGTTGCGGCTGGCCGAGGTCAAGAAGCTGGCGCCCAGACCGCGCTTCACCCAGGCCAAACTGGTCGCCGATTTCGATACCTTGCAGGCAGTCATCGCCTGCCGCTACGACGTGCTGGCGAAATACGCCAAATCGCTCAGGAAAACCTATGCCGAGGAATTGCGCGCGCTGCGCCGCTTTGCGCCGCAGGACGTGCAATCGTTGAAAGGGCTGAAGCGTTGGCTCAATCGCGACGAGAGGCAGATGCGCGGCGATGAGCGCGCCAAGCTGGCCGAGGCGCTGGCCAGGAGCGAGAGACTGTCGACGGTCTACGCGATGCGCAGGGAGTTGGCGGCGCTATGGGAGCGTTCCAACGCCTCGCGCGAGCAGTTGCTCAAGCAGTTGCAGGAGTGGTGCGGTCGCGCCGAAGCGAGCGGTATTCGGCAATTGGAGGAGTTCTCAATGCGGCTGCGCTGCTACGCATAAAATGAAAAGGCCGCATCAGCGGCCTTTTTCACGTTAACCCCGGTACGGTACGCTTACTTCAACTTGGTCTCTTTGTAGACCACATGCCTGCGCACTTTGGGGTCGAATTTGATGATTTCCATCTTGTCCGGCATGGTGCGCTTGTTTTTGGTGGTGGTGTAGAAATGGCCGGTGCCGGCGCTCGATTCCAGTTTGATTTTCTCGCGCATGACTAAATTTCTCCCTTGGCACGCAGTTCTTTCAGAACGGCGTCTATGCCCTTCTTGTCGATGGTGCGCAGCCCGTTGGCGGACACGCGCAGGCTGACCCAGCGGTTCTCGCTCTCGACCCAGAAACGGCGATAGTGCAGATTGGGCAGGAAGCGGCGATTGGTCCGGTTGTTGGCGTGCGACACGTTGTGCCCGGACATGGGCTTCTTACCGGTTACTTGGCAGACGCGTGCCATGGCGATACTCCGAATTCGGAAAGAGGCGAATTATACGCTAGTCTCCCGCGGAATTCCAAGCATAAATTCAGCGGAGGGCGCAGGCGCGGGAGCGTGCAGCAGACGTCAAATCACTGTTTCTCGAGCGATTCAGGATTTGCGACGAGAGAGTCTGCGATCATGGTCGATTGAAACGCGCCTGCGCAATCCCGGCGGTTGCGATGCGAGCCCGATTCAGATCAAGCCGCGCTCGGCGAATGACAGCGCCGAATTGCCCGCGACGATGAAATGATCCAAAACCTTGATGTCCACAAGAGCCAGGGCCTGTTTTAGCGACTGCGTCAGGACCTGATCGGCA
Source organism: Burkholderiales bacterium (assembly GCA_027457185.1). Classification (GTDB taxonomy): domain Bacteria; phylum Pseudomonadota; class Gammaproteobacteria; order Burkholderiales; family SG8-39; genus 2-12-FULL-64-23. The sequence goes on from DAIDTN010000027.1 coordinate 9,165, forward strand.
TTGCTCGGCTCCGCCACGCCGGACGGATGGTTGTGCGCGAAAATCACCGCGGCCGCATTGTGCTCCAGTGCGTATTTGACCACTTCGCGTGGATAGACGCTGGTTTGGGTCAGCGTACCGCGGAACAATTCCTCACACGCGAGCACCCGGTTCTGTGCGTCCAGCATCACCGCGAGAAATACCTCGCGCTCGCGGTTCGCCAGCGTGAGCCGCAGAAAGTCGCGCACCGCCGAGGGTGAACCGAGTGCGTCGCCCGAGCGCAGCGTTTCCGCGAGTGCACGACGCGCAAGTTCCAGCACCGCCTGCAGCTGGGAAAATTTAGCGTCCCCCAGGCCCGGCAGGCCGTGCAGATCGGCACGCTTGACCGCGAACAAGGCGCCCAGGCTGCCACAGCGGACGAGCAAGTCGCGCGCCAGGTCAACGGCGCTTTTGCCGCGCACGCCGGTGCGCAGAAA
>DAIDTN010000028.1 GCA_027457185.1 Burkholderiales bacterium
GGGCAGATCGCCATCATGCACCAGGACCTGGTGCATGATGGCGATCTGCCCGGTGGGGCCGCCGAAACTGATGAAGCCGAGCTTGAGCCAATACCAAAACGCTTCGCCGAGGCTCACCGGCGCGGGGGCTTGCTGCGTGTCCTGGGTCATGATTGTTTCTTGAACAAGTCGGCGTTGCGGACCTCGGCGCGCGTGCTGCGGATCCAGGCGTAGAGCGCATCGTACACGACCATCCCCTGCTCGAGCATGGCTTGGTCCTAGGGGTAATTGACGGAAAGCCCGAGCGAGACGGCGAGCAGGCCCGGCGATTGCGGCGTCAGTTCGGGTTTGCCGGTGTCGGCGCCGCGCACGATGCGCGCAAGCTCGGCGAGCGCGGGATCGTCGAGCGCGAAGTCCGCAAGGAAGGCATCGAAGCTGCACAACTCCCCGCGGTGCGAGAACTGCACATCCGGCACGTCATACGGGATCGCCTGCCCGGACTTTGCGACCGCGAGAACCTGCGTCGCGGGGACGTACAGGAATTCCGCGCGCGGATCGATGAAACGCCGGATCAACCAGGGACAGGCGATGCGATCGATCTTGGGACGCTCGCGCGTGACCCACCTGGAATTTGAATGCCGAAGAAGCTGCGAAATCGAAGCGCTGGTGATAACGGTGTCCATGAGTATCCTCTCAATAGGAGAAGCGCAGAACTTGGACGGGACACCGTCTGACCGGGAGTCTGCCTCGCCCCGGTGGAAGAACTATAGCGCAAAGCCGGAAAGCCCGGAAGTACCCGGGCCTCCGGTCGAGACACGGGTAGACGCCGACCTGAAGTAGAATGCCGCGATTCTATCCACACCGACTGCGCCCTCTAAATGCCAATACGCTCGTATCCAAATATTCGCACTTTGTTCGGAGCGCTGCTGACCGGCGCCGGTATACTTGCCGCATCGCCGGCGCAGGCGGCCGACGCATTGCGCGTGGCTTATGCCGGCTCGATGGGCGTCGTGATGGACCGATTCATCGGCCCGGCGTTTGCCAAAGCTAACGGCGTGGAATATCAGGGTATCGGCCAGGGGGCATATGCCCTGGCGCGGCAGTTGCAGGGCAAGCTGTTGCAGGCCGATGTGTTCATATCCATCACTCCCGGGCCAATCGACATTCTGCGAAGCGCCGGCATGATAGGCGCGGCGGTACCGGTGGCAAGCACCCAGATGGTGATTAGCTACAGCCCAAGGAGCCGATTCGTGTCCGAGTTCGAAGCTGCGGCGCAGGGAACAAAGCCGTGGTACGAGGTACTGCAGACTCCGGGTCTGCGCTTTGGGCGCACCGATGTAGCCACCGATCCGCAAGGGCAAAACATTATTTTCACCATGCTGCTGGCGCAGAACTTTTACCGGCAGCCCGGACTGGCTGACCGGATTCTGGGCGGCTATCAAAACCCGCGGCAGATTTTCAGCGAAGCTTCGCTGCTGTCGCGCCTGGAGGCCGGGCAGCTCGATGCCTCCTCGGGCTATCTGAGCGCGGCGCGCTCGCACCATCTGCCCTTCATCCAGTTGCCGGACGAAATCAACCTTAGCAATCCCGCGATGGCAGCCAAGTGGTATAAAACCGTGCAATTCGGCATCAAGCTGGCGAGCGGCAAGCAGGTCACGTTCAATACTCAACCGCTGGTGTTTTACGCCACAGTGCTCAAGGACAGCAAACGGCCCGCGTTGGCCGAGAAGTTTGTGCAATTTCTGCAAAGTACTGAAGGCCAGAAAATGTTCAGAGACAATGGCTACAGTCCGCCCAAAGGTGGACCGATTGAATGATTGGACGGGTATTCCGGCATTTGTTTATTCTGAACGCCTTTCGATCAAAACCGCCGGGTGTGATCCGACGTGAGTACGCTGGTTGATGTTCTTGCGGCTGACGGCCTGCCGCGCGCACGCACGCCGGCCCTGATCGGCGCGCTCACTTTGTTGCTCATTGCCGGGCCTTTCATCGGTCTGGCATTCGCCACCCACTGGAGCGACTTTCATTTCGCCGCGGGCGACACGCGGTCTATCGGCGTCTCGCTGGGCTACAGCCTGATTGCGCTGGTGCTGATCGTTGCCCTTGGCACGCCGCTGGCCTGGTGGCTGGCGCGGCATTCATTTCGCGGCAAATGGATATTGGAAGCCATCATCCTGCTGGCCCTGCTCACCCCGCCGCTGGCGATGGGCATTCTGCTCACCGCGCTGTACGGCCCCTACGGGCCGGTGGGCGGCATGATGGCCGGCACAGGCGTGGAGCTGACCAATTCGGCCCAGGCCTTCGTGCTCGCGCAGTTCTACGCGGCTTTGCCCTACTACGTGGTTGCGGCCCGCGCCGCGTTTGAAGGCGTACCGCGCGAATTGGAACACATTGCCTTGACCCTGGGTAAATCGCCGTGGCAAACGTTTTGGCAGGTGAGCGTGCCGCTGGCGCGCTTGGGCGTGGCTGCCGGAATTGCGCTCGCCTGGGTGCGGGCTCTAGGCGAGTTCGGCATTGTGCTGATCCTGGCCTATTACCCGCAGGGCATTCCGGTCAAGCTCTGGGTCAATCTGCAGGACATCGGGCTGCCCGCGGTGTATCCGCTGCTGTGGGTGTTCTTCCTGGTGGCCATGCCTCTTCCCTTGCTGCTTGGCCTGGCTTCGCGCCGCCAGCGCTTGATCTAAGCCCGTGCGCATCGATTACCGCATCGACCATCCGGTGCGACTGCAGGCTCGCTTCGTCGTCGATGGATTTACCGTGCTGCTTGGGCAAAGCGGCGAGGGCAAGACCACGCTGCTGCGCGCTATCGCCGGCCTGCTGCCCGCCCAGGGCGAACCCTTCGGCGGCTTGCCGCCGCAGCATCGCGCCGTCGGCTATTTGCCGCAAGGCTACGCGCTGTTTCCGCATCTGCGCGCCTGGGAGAATGTGGCGTTTGCGCTGCCGCGCGGCGCACAGCGGCGCGCACAGGCGCTGGAACTGCTGGCGCGCGTACGCCTGGTGGACGTGGCGGAGCATTACCCCGCAGCGCTGTCTGGCGGGCAACAGCAGCGTGTGGCGCTGGCGCGGGCGCTGGCGCGCAAGCCGCAGCTGTTGTTGCTGGATGAGCCGAGCTCGGCGCTCGACGCCGCTACGCGCGATGAAGTAATGGCCGAGCTGATCGCCGAGGTGCATGAATTCGGATTGCCGGTGCTGGCGGTCAGCCACGATCCGCATCTTGCGGCGCTGGCCGACAGTGTGGCGGTGATGTGCGGTCGGCGCATCGTGCAGCAGGGTGCACCCGCCGAGGTGCTGTTGCGTCCAGGCAGCGTGGCGGTGGCACGGCTGCTCGGGCATCGCAATCTGTTCACCGGGCGCATTGCCGGGCATGAACCCGGCGAGGGCGTAAGCCTGCTGCAATGGGAGGCGGCCAAGGGCGCCATCTTGCGCATGCCGCAACAGCCCGAACTGGCGGTTGGCCAAGCGGTGCAGTGGATGATCGCGCCGACGGCGGTGCGGTTGCCATCGTTGAAACCAGAGCATCACCGCAGCGATAATCCGGTCATCGGCCGAGTCGAATCGCGGCTAAATCTGGGTGCGCACTTCCAGGTTGCGCTGCGCTGCGGCGCCGAGCGCTTGTGGTTGGATGCGCATAGCAATCTGGTGCGCTATCACGGCCTGGAAACCGGGCGCGAAATCACGGTCGATTTGCGCAGCGACGGCTTGCTGTGCTGGCCCTACGCGGACTGAGTACTCACCACGGCTCAGTCGACGCCGACCATCACGCTGCTCGCTTTGATGACGGCATAGGCTTTTTTGCCCTTTTTCAGCTTCAGCGCCTTCGCCGAGTGCGCACTGATCACCGCGACGATTTCAATTCCGGGCGCGACATTCAGCACCACTTCAGCGCTGACCGGTCCCTGAA
>DAIDTN010000029.1 GCA_027457185.1 Burkholderiales bacterium
GCGGGATCAGGTCGAAGCGAACCAGAAGGCGGCGGAAGATCGGCTGACCCGGATCGAAACGCTGGCGCAGGACCGCTCGCTCGATCAGGCCAAGCAACTCGACGATCTGAAGCAGGATCTGGCGCGCCTGCGCGGCCAGATCGAGGTGCAGGATCACCAGATCGAAACGCTGGACCGGCGGCAGAAAGACCTGTACACCGACCTCGACACGCGCCTGCGCAAGCTCGAAACGGCCGCCCAGCCGCAGCAGACGCCGGTTGCCAGCACGTCCGATCCGGTCCTTGAGGGCAAGGCCTACGAGGCGGCGTTGAATCAGTTCAAGCAGGGCAACTACCAGGCGTCCGTGGCGGGATTCCAGAGTTTCATCGCCAGCTATCCCGGCAGCCAGCAGGTATCGAGCGCCCAGTACTGGATCGGCAATGCGTACTATGCGCTGCGCGATTACAAAATGGCGATTGCCGCGCAGCAAAAAGTGCTCACGACCTGGCCCGACAGCGCGAAGTCGCCCGATGCCCTGCTCAACATCGCCAGCTGCCAGGCCGAGATGGGCGCAACGCGGACGGCGCGCGAAACCCTGCATACGCTGCTGAAGAAATATCCGGGCACGTCGGCGGCGGAACAGGCCAAGCAGCGCCTCGCCGGCAAACGTTAGCCGGGAATTCTGGACGCCCGTTTCGGCAATCCTGAAACGGGCCCTTGGTCTCGATCCATGCGCAAAGCCGTCGTTCTTCTCTCCGGCGGGCTCGATTCGGCCACCGTGCTCGCTCTCGCCGTTCGCCAGGGCTACGCCTGCTACACGCTGTCGGTCGATTACGGCCAGCGCCACCGGGTCGAGCTCGACGCCGCCCTGCGCGTGGCGCGTGCACTGGGCGCGGTGGAGCACAAAACGGTCAGGATCGACCTCACTGCCTTCGGCGGCTCTGCGCTGACTGACGACAATATCGCGGTGCCGACCCGAGGTGTGCAGAAAGACGGCATTCCGGTCACCTACGTGCCGGCGCGCAATACCATCATGCTCTCCCTCGGACTCGCCTGGGCCGAGGTACTCGCGGCCGGGGATTTGTTCTTCGGTGCCAACGCGGTCGATTATTCCGGCTATCCCGACTGTCGGCCAGAATACATGCTCGCCTTCGAGCGCATGGCCAATCTCGCCACCAAGGCCGCGGTCGAAGGCCGCAGCCTCACTCTGCACACACCCATCATCGCCATGAGTAAGGCGCAGATCATCGAACAAGGCGTGAAGCTGGGCGTGGACTACGGCCTCACCGTATCCTGCTACCAGGCCGATGCGCAAGGCCGCGCCTGCGGCGTGTGCGATTCATGCCGTCTGCGCCGCGCGGGTTTCGACGCCGCCGGCGTGGTCGATCCGACGCGCTATTGCACGGCGCCTGCGTTAGTTGCCTGTCTCCGCGCTAGCGGCGAGGTCGCCGACCAGGGGGGATAGGGCGGCGTTATTCGACAAGCAAAAAGTTTTTGCTTGCGCAGATGGGCGCCCGGACTAGAATCCCCGGATTCCAAAAAAAGAAAGGGTAGGAGGCCCATGAACGACGTCGATCCGACGGCAATTGCGACCACCGTGGCTTGGGGCGGCTTCGCCCTGGCTTTCATTTTCGGCGCGGTGGCGAACAAGACCAACTTCTGCACCATGGGTGCGGTGTCCGACATGGTCAATATTGGCGATTGGGGGCGCATGCGCATGTGGCTGCTTGCCATCGCCGTCGCCATCCTCGGCTCGAACGGATTGCAGCTCGCCGGCGTCGTCGATCTGTCCAAGTCGATTTACATGGGCCCGAATTTTCCCTGGCTGTCCTACCTGGTTGGCGGCTTGACCTTCGGCATCGGCATGACGCTGGGCTCGGGTTGCGCCAGCGAGACGCTGATCCGCATCGGCGGCGGCAGTCTGAAGTCGTTGGTGGTGTTCGTGTTCCTCGGCATCTCGGCCTACGTCACGCTGAAGGGCCTGTTCGGGGTATTCCGCGTGGACGTGCTCGATCCGGTGGCGATCCACCTGTCGACCGGGCAGGACCTGCCCTCGCTGCTGGCCAAGGCCTTCGGCGCAGACCGGAAGACCATGCTCATGCTCGCGAGCGCGGTCGTCGCGGGTCTGCTGCTGCTGTTCGTATTCAAGGACCGCGACTTCCGCCACAACATCGACGGCATCCTCGGCGGCGTGATCGTGGGACTGGTGGTGATCGGCGGCTGGTATGTGAGCGGCAAGCTGGGTTATCTGGCCGAAGACCCGAACACTTTGCAGGAGGCCTTCATCGCCACCAATAGCGGACGCCTGGAATCGCTCTCCTTCGTCGCGCCGCAGGCTTATACGCTGGAACTGCTCATGTTCTGGACCGACACCAGCAGAATCGTCACCTTCGGCATTGCCTCGGCCATCGGCGTCGTTGTCGGCTCGGCCGCGTATGCGCTCGCGAGCGGGAATTTCCACTGGGAAAGCTTCCGCGATCCCAAGGACACTGCCAATCACATGATAGGCGGCGTGCTCATGGGCTTTGGCGGCGTGACCGCCATGGGCTGCACCGTGGGGCAGGGCATCACCGGTTTTTCCACGCTGGCGCTGGGCTCCATGCTGGTGTTCTTATCGATCGTCACCGGCTCGGCCCTGACCATGAAATGGCAGTACGCGCGCATGCTGCGGGAAGCATGAGGTTTTTTCGTCGGGCTGAGCGTTTTATACCGAAATAGAGGCGAATTCAGCGGCGGCAAACCCGGATTTCATTGACACAAGCACCCCCGGCAAATTAAAATCGCGCCTCTTTTCGGGTCGTTAGCTCAGCCGGTAGAGCAGCGGACTTTTAATCCGTTGGTCGCCAGTTCGAATCTGGCACGGCCTACCAAATTAGAAGATGCAAATCAGGCGCTTACCTAGGTAAGTGCGTGTTGGTGCGGTGCGGCAAACGTGCGTTTTTGACAGTGTCTTGACACTTCTTGACACTGTCGGCGAAAAACGAGTCCGGCCGGGTGCGCGCGCGTGCGCATTTCCCGCCCTCGGAATCGCGATCACGTTTGCCGCGGCCGCAAAATATAAACGGGTTTTTCTGTACTCAGCACCAGACTTTTTTGGAGCTGAACCATGACCCGTTTATCGTCACCGAGGCCGCCATCGGCCTGTCCCGCCCCGCATCTGCATCCAGCGCGTTCCGCGCGCAAGGAGGCCTGAGCCATGGCTTCCTTCTACAAACAAGGCGACGCCTGGGGGGCGCGCGTGCGCGCGAACGGGCAAGAGCGCAGCCGGTCCGCGTTCAAGACGAAGCGCGAAGCGGCGGACTGGGCGCATGAGGTCGAAGGCGAACTGCGCGGCGCACAGGGCCAGAAGGGCCTGGGGCCCGCGAGCACTTCGCTCGCGCTCGCGCTCATGGGCTACGCGAAGGACGTCGTCCGCCTGCAAAAAAGCTGCGTTCAGACCGTCACGCGCATCAACAAATACCTGGAACTCGCGGGCCTCGCGACGCTGAAAGCGAGCGAGCTGCAGGGTCCGGGCCACCGGGGCCTGGACGCCGAGGGCATCCCGGTGCGCACGGCGCAGCCGGTGCTGTTCGAGCTCACCGAAGTCCCCCCCGCGAAAAAAACGAACCTGTGCCGCACGTTCGCCGCGCATCGCAGCGCGCGCCTTGCCAAGCGCGTGCATTCGATGCAGGTGCGCGCGCGGCTTGCGCGCATGCCGGTCTCGCGCATCGCCGCGCACGATCTCCACAGCCTCGTCGTCGCGATGACCGCGGACGGCTATAAGGGCGCCACCATCCGCCTCGAGCTTGCTTTGTTGAGCGCGTTCTTCGAGCACGCGCGCAGAATCTGGGCGTGGAAGCCACTCCCCAATCCGGCGCTTGACGTGAAGTGGCCGAAACCGGGCAAGGGACGCTCCCGGGTGCTCAGCTATCAGGAGGAAGAACGGCTTGCCGCTGCCTTGTGCAACCGCAGGAACAAGGCGATAGCCCCGGTCGTGTGGTTCGCCCTCGAGACGACGATGCGAAAAGACGAGTTGCTTGTCACCTCCACCTGGTCCGACGTCAACTGGGACATGAGCACCATCACCTTGTACGACGCGAAGAGCGGCGGGCGCGACGTGCCCCTGACGCCTGCCGCGCTCGCATTCCTGCGGGCGCTGCCCCAGGGCGGGCCGGCCCAGCGCATCTTCAGCGTCACCAAGGAAGCGCTGCGAGCCGGCTGGAAGCGCGCGTGCAAGGAGGCCGACATCGTGGGCTTGCGCATCCACGACCTTCGCCATACCGGCGCCACGCGCCACGCGAAGCGGCTCGGCGGGAACATCTTTCTGTTGCAACTCGTCACCGGGCATAAGACATTGTCGCAGCTCGCCCGCTATGTGAACGTCGGCACCGATGACGCAGTGCAAGCGCTGCGGCAGACCGAGCATGCCGCACCGCCGCCCGCGCTCGCGCAGATGGTGCCGGGCGCAACGGGCGCGGCGGCTTCGCAGCCGGCCCCGGCTGACCCGGCGCCGGCGGCCGAAGCGCCCGCCTCGAACGTCGTTGTCGGGCCGTGGG
>DAIDTN010000030.1 GCA_027457185.1 Burkholderiales bacterium
CAAGCCGGCCGCAGCCACGGGCAAGAAGGTCGCGGTGATCGGCGGCGGACCCGCCGGGCTGTCGGCGGCGTACCAGCTGCGGCGCAAGGGGCACGAGGTCACCATATTCGACGAGCACCCGGAGTTGGGCGGCATGATGCGCTACGGCATACCGGGCTTTCGCACGCCGCGCAATATTCTGGATGCGGAAATTCAGCGCATCCTCGACATCGGCGTGAAGACCCGGCTCTCCTGCCGCATCGGCACCCAGGTCACCATGGATCAGATCCGCGCCGAGTTCGACGCGGTGTTCCTCGGCCTCGGCGCCCAGGCCGGCCGCGCGCTGCCCTGCACGGGCAACGAGGCGCCCAACGTCGTCACCGCCACCGCGTTCCTGCAGGCTTTCAACGACGGCCGCATGCGCCATGTCGGCAAACGCGTGGTGGTGGTCGGCGGCGGCGACACTTCGATTGACGTCGCCACGGTGGCGCGGCGCCTGGGTCACATCGAGCAGGCGCGCGAGCAGGACCGCCCGGAATACGCGATCGCCGGCCATGCGGGGCACGATGTTGCCTCGATCTCGGCCAAGCAGGGCGCCGAAGTGACGCTCACCTCGGTGTTCGGCATAGACAAGATGCAGGCGAACAAGCATGAAATCGAGCAGGCACAGGCCGAAGGCATCGCCATTCGCGGCGGCCTCACGCCGGTGATGGTAGTGCGCGATGCCAACGGCCGCGCGATAGCGCTGCGCGTGGCCAAATGCGAGGCGAAATTCGTCGGGCCCAAACTCGAGATCAAGGTTATCGAGGGCACCGAGGAAGACATACCCGCCGATCTGATCGTTTCGGCCATCGGCCAGGCGGTGGACTTCACCGGGCTGGAGGAATTCAACAACGGCAAGGGCGCGGTGTCCGCGGACAAGAATTACCAGGTTACGGGCAAGGAGGGCGTATTCGTCGGCGGCGACATCGTGCGCCCGCATCTGCTGACCACCGCGATCGGCCACGGTTCGATCGCCGCCGAAGGCATCGACCGGTTCCTGCGCAACGAGGCGCTGGACAAGCGGCCCAAAATCGACGTGCATCAGTTCGACCTCCTGCGCAAGATGATGGAAAAGGGCATCAAAATAGAGGAAACGCACGAACCCCTGCGCGGCACCGACAGCTCCAATATCGCGGTGCATAACTTCGACAACCGCTCCGCCCGCTATGTGATTCCGCATGAGGAGCTGTTCCTCGGCCATTTCGGCTACACGCCGCGCAATGCGCGCCAGACGATCACGCTCAGCGAGGAAACCGCGCTGGGCAACTTCGAGGAGCGCATCGTCGCCCTGACCGAGGCGCAGGCACAGGCGGAGGCCAAGCGCTGCATGAGCTGCGGCCAGTGCTTCGAGTGCGACAATTGCGTGGTCTACTGCCCGCAGATCGCGGTGAAGAAGGTACCCAAGGCGCAGGCGACCGCGGGCCGTTATGTGTATACGGATTACGATCGCTGCATCGGCTGCCATATTTGCATGGACGTGTGCCCGACGGGCTATATCAAGATGGGCCTGGGAGAATAGGAGATGAGCCTGCGCGGGCTGCTGCGATTCGCCGCCTGCCTGGCGCTGGCGCTGCCGGCGCTCGCGTTCGCCTCCGGACGCACGCCCAAACCGGACATCATCATCGCCAATCCGGGCCACTGCGTGGAGCCCACGGAAATTATGCGGCGCAATCATCCGCAGATGCTCCTGCACCAGCGCGATCTGACCGTGCACGAGGGCATACGCACGACCAAATACAGCCTGAAGAATTGCGTGCAGTGCCATGCAAGCAAGACCACCGGCAGCGTGCTGGGCGAGAAAGGGTTCTGCCAGAGTTGCCATGCATATGCGGGGGTGAAGCTGGACTGCTTCGAGTGCCACGCATCGAAAGCCAAACTGGTCGCCGGAGGGACACCATGAGCGCAGAGGCGAACGAAGGCCTCAGCCGGCGCGGATTCCTCGCCATCTCGGCCGCCGCCCTTGGCGGGGTGATGCTCGCGCCGGGGATCCGCCTGATCGAAATCGCCGCCGCGCGCGCGCCCGATCAGCCCGCTTCCAAACAGGTGCGCTGGGGCCTGCTGATAGACACCAACAAGTGCGAACCCGGCTGCGACGACTGCGTTACCGCCTGCGCCACCGAGAATGGGATCAAGCAAACCGGGCATCCGCGCACGGACTCGCAGTGGATACGCAAGGTCGAATTGAAAGACATGCGCAGCGGCCGCGTGCATTCGGCGCCGGTGATGTGCCAGCATTGCGCCGAACCGCCTTGCGTCGAAGTCTGCCCCACCGGCGCCTCGTTCAAGCGCGCCGACGGCATCGTGCTGGTGGATCGGCATATCTGTATCGGCTGCCGCTACTGCATGATGGCCTGCCCGTACAAGGCGCGTTCCTTCGTCGCCCAGGAACTGACCGACCAGAATCCGGACGTGCCGCGCGGCAAGGGCTGCGTCGAGGGCTGCACCCTGTGCGTGCACCGCGTCGATCGCGACGAGCAGCCCGCCTGTGTCGAGGCCTGCACCAAGGCCGGGCACAACGCCATGATCTTCGGCGACCTCAATGATCCGCAAAGCGAAATTGCGCAGCGCGTCGCCAAGTACGCCAGCACGCAAATCCGGGCCGATCTGAGGCTCGATCCCGGCGTGCACTACCAGGGACTGTGATATGGCCGAATCCGTCGTTTATCGCCAGCTGAGCGGTCCCTCCACCCGCTTTTGGGCACTGCTGGTGCTGCTGGCTGTCCCGCTCGCGTTGGGGGCGGTTTCGTACTTCTACATGGAACATAACGGCCATATCGTGACCGGCATGGACAACCAGATCGTCTGGGGCATGCCGCACGTGTTCGCCGTGTTCATGATCGTCGCCGCCTCCGGCGCGCTCAACGTCGCCTCGACGGCCTCGGTGTTCGGCAAGACCGCCTACAAGCCGATCGCGCCGCTGTCGGCGCTGCTCGCGGTGTCCCTGCTCGTCGGCGGCCTGACGGTGCTGGTGCTCGACCTGGGTCGTTCGGACCGGTTGATCGTGGCGATGACGCATTTCAACTTTACCTCGATTTTCACCCTCAACGTTTTCCTCTACAACGGATTCATCATCTTCTGCGCGGTGTACCTGTGGTTCATGCTGGAGCGGCGCATGAACCGCTACGCCAAGGTGGTGGGCATGGGCGCGTTCATCTGGCGGCTGATGCTCACTACCGGTACCGGTTCGATCTTCGGCTTCCTGGTCGCGCGCGAAGCTTACGACACTGCCATCCTGGCGCCGATGTTCATCGTGTTTTCCTTCGCTTACGGCACGGCGATTTTCGTCCTGCTACTGCTCGCGGTCTGCCGCTGGAACCGGCAGCCGATAGCCGATGCGCTGATCGCGCGCCTGAAGAATCTGCTCGGGGTGTTTGTAGCCGCTTCGCTCTACTTCGTCACGGTATATCACCTGACCAAACTCTACACGACCCGTTACGATGACCTGGAGCGCTTCATCCTCGTCGACGGCGGCGTGTACACGCTGCTGTTTTGGGGCGGTCAGGTGGTACTGGGCGGCATCCTGCCGCTGATTCTGTTGTTCCACCCGCGCACCCCGCGCAGCGGCATCGTCGCCGCCTGCGCGCTGGTGGCGCTCGGAGGATTGGCGCAGATGTATGTGACCATCATCGGCGGGGAGGCGTATCCGCAGATTCTGTTCCCGGGCTCGATCGTATCGAGCAGTTTCTTCGACGGCGTAATCCATCCTTACACGCCGAGCGTACCTGAGGTGCTGCTCGGCCTGGGCGGTGTCGCGCTCGCTGCCACCATCGTCGCCGTCGCGCTGCGCGCGCTCGCGCTGCTGCCGGCGCGCCTGGATCAGGTCGCCGGGCCGCAGGCCTGAGGTCGCGGCGCCAGCCGAGCCTGGAGCGACGCATGCACCGGTTTCTCGTTTCGGCTGCGCACAAGTCTTCGGGCAAGACCAGCGTCAGTGTCGGCCTGGCGGCCGAGTTGTCGCGGCGCGGGCTGGCGGTGCAGACGTTCAAGAAGGGGCCGGATTACATCGATCCGATGTGGCATACGGCCGCGACCGGCCGCGCCTGCCGCAACCTCGATTTCAACCTGTCCACCCCAGCGCAATTGCGGCTCGAGTTTGCGCGCCACGGTGCCAGCGCCGACGTGTGCCTGGTCGAGGGCAACAAGGGCCTGTACGATGGCCTCGACCTGCACGGCGCGAACAGCAATGCGGCTCTGGCGCATCTGCTCGACCTGCCGGTGGTGCTGGTGCTCGATGCACGCGGCATGACGCGCGGCATCGCGCCGCTGATCCTGGGCTATCAGGCCTTCGATCGCTCGATACGCATCGCCGGGGTGATCCTGTCCAGGCTGGGCGGCGCGCGCCACGAGGCCAAGCTGCGCGCGGTCATCGAGTACTACACCGACGTGCCGGTGCTGGGCGCTGTGCACGAGGATCCGCGCCTCGCCATCGTCGAGCGCCATCTCGGCCTCGTGCCGGCGAACGAGGACGCCGCGGCGCAGAGCCGCATCGCGCTGCTCGCCGCTACCGTCGCGAGGCAGGTCGATCTGGAGCGGCTGCTCGCGGCCACGATCAGCCACACGGCATTAAGCGGTGCGCAGCCGCTATCGCCCCCGGACCTAGCGAACGTGCGTATCCCGGAGGGACTTTCCGGTCAATCGGAATCGAGACCGGTGGTCGTAGGCATTGCGCGCGACCGTGCGTTCGGCTTCTACTATCCAGACGACCTGGAGGCGCTGGAGCGCGCCGGCGCGGAGCTCCTGTATTTCGACACGCTGCGCGACGCGCACCTGCCGCGGGTGGACGGCCTGGTCATCGGCGGCGGTTTCCCCGAAATGTTCATGCGGGAACTCGAGGCGAACGCCGCGCTGCGCGGCGAGATCCGCGCGGCGATCGAGGCGGGCATGCCCGCCTACGCCGAATGCGGTGGCCTCATGTACCTGGCGCGCTCGCTCAGCTGGCGCGGCGACACGCGCCGCATGGTGGGTGCAATCGCAGGCGACGTCGTGATGCACGAGAAGGCAGTGGGCCGCGGCTACGTCAGGCTCGCTCCGACCGAGGCGCACCCGTGGCTGGGTCGCGCCGAGGTTGCGGCGCACGAGTTCCACTATTCGAGCATCGAGGGCCTGGCTGCCGACACGCGCTTCGCCTACCGCGTGGCGCGCGGTCACGGCACCGACGGAAAATCCGACGGCATCGTGGTCAATAACCTGCTGGCAAACTACGCGCATCTGCGCAGCGCCGGCAGCTGCGACTGGGCCGCGCGCTTTGTCGAGTTTGTGCGCCGTCGCGCACCGGTGTGCAATTCGGCGCCGACCCGGTTAAGCACCGTACATTGAGGTGATCGTGACGCACAATTCTTCAGCCGCGCGCGCCATGCGCTCCGGGATCGTTTATCTGGTGGGCGCGGGTCCCGGCGACCCGGAGCTGCTGACGCTGCGCGCAGCGAGGCTGCTGGCCGAGGCCGAGGTCATCGTCTACGATCATCTGGTGTCGGCGCCAATACTCGAACTCGGCCGCAGCGACGCCGAGCGCATCTACGCCGGAAAGGAGCGCGGCAACCATACGCTCAGTCAGACCGAACTGAACCAGCTGCTGGTGCGGCTCGCGCGCGAGGGAAAGCGCGTGCTAAGGCTCAAAGGCGGCGACCCGTTCATATTCGGCCGTGGCGGCGAAGAAGTCCAGGCGCTGGCCGCGGCCGGTATTGATTTCGAGGTAATACCGGGGATCACCGCCGCCTGCGGCATCGCCGCTTACGCCGGCATTCCGCTCACGCACCGCGATTACGCCAATTCCTGCCTGTTCGTGGCCGGCCACCTCAAGGACGGCAGCGTGGATCTGGACTGGGACGCGCTGGTCCGGCCCGGGCGCACCCTGGTCGTGTACATGGGACTGCTGGGTCTGCCCACCCTGTGTCGGGAACTCGTTGCCCACGGCCTGTCCGACGCCACGCCGGCAGCGATCGTGCAGCATGGCACCACGAGCAGCCAGCGTACGGTGGTGGGGACGCTCGCCACGCTGCCGCAG
>DAIDTN010000031.1 GCA_027457185.1 Burkholderiales bacterium
GGTCGGACAATTTGGTGTGCGCGCCGGACCGATGATGGCTTCGTTCGACATCTTCGAAATCGAGCTGACCGGCCGTGGATCCCACGCCGCCCTGCCGCATACGGGCATCGACCCGATAGTCGCGGCATCGGCGCTGGTGCAAGCGCTGCAGACCATCACCAGCCGCAATGTCGATCCGGTCGAATCGGCGGTGGTCACGGTCACCCAGATTCACTCCGGCGATACCTGGAACGTGATTCCGGATGCGGCGGTCCTGCGCGGCACCGCGCGCGCCTTCAAGCCCGACGTTCAGGATCTAATCGAGCAGCGGCTGCGCGAGATCTGCGTTGGCATTGCCGCCGCGTTTGGCGCCCAAGCCAAAGTGCGCTATGAACGCCGTTACCCGCCGCTCATCAACGCGGAGCCCGAAGCCAAAGTCTGCGCATCGGTCATGCAGGCGATGGTCGGCGCGGAAAACGTGCTGCGTGTTCCGCCGGTAATGGGCTCGGAGGACTTCGCCTTCATGCTGCAGGCAAAGCCGGGCTGCTATGTCTTCGTCGGCAACGGGCCGGCCGAGGGCGGCTGCATGCTGCATAATCCGCGCTACGATTTCAACGACGAAGTATTGCCGCTGGGCGCGAGCTACTGGGCAAATCTCGTGGAACACGTGCTTGCCGCGAGCGTGCAAGAGTCAACTCCAAGCGCTCGATTTCCTTAATCTGCAGCGGGCCAACAGGAGCACCACGCATGTTTTACATAGACCACGGAAAGGGCGGTCCCGCCGACATATTGAAACTGACGGAAGGACCCAATCCGCAGTTGCAAGCGGGCGAAGTCCTCGTCGAAGTAAGCTATGCCGGCGTCAACCGCCCCGATCTGCTGCAGCGCTCCGGCAGTTATCCGCCGCCGCCGGGCGCGTCTCCTGTACTCGGCCTCGAAGTAGCCGGTCGCGTCTGCGCCGTTGCGGCCGACGTGAAACAGTGGAAAACAGGTGACCTGGTATGCGCGCTCACGCCGGGCGGCGGCTATGCCGAATACTGCGCGGTGCCGGCGCCGCACTGTCTGCCCATTCCCAATGGGCCTGTCTTCGCGCGAAGCGGCAGCCCTTCCGGAAAATTTTTTCACGGTCTGGACCAACGTGTTTGACCGCGGCCGACTGAAAGCGGGAGAGACCTTCTTCGTGCATGGCGGCTCCAGCGGCATCGGGCTCACCGCCATCCAGCTGGCCAAGGCCTTCGGCGCGACCGTCTACACGACCGTGGGCAACGGCGAAAAAGCGGGGTTCTGCCGCAGCATCGGGGCGGATGCCGCCATCAATTACCGCGAGCAGGATTTCGTCGCGGAAATCGCGCAACTCACGAACAAGAAAGGCGTGGATCTGATTTTGGACATGGTGGGCGGCCCGTATATAGAGAAAAACCTGAAATCGCTGGCGTTGGACGGGCGATTGGTGCAAATCGCGTTTCTGCAAGGCAGCAATGTCGCGCTGGATTTCCTGCCGATCATGATCAAGCGCATCACCTTCACCGGTTCCACCCTGCGACCGCGCACCGTGGCGCAGAAAGCCGCGATCGCGCAGGACTTGCATAAACAGGTCTGGCCGCTGCTCGAATCGGGCGAGGTAAAGCCGGTAATCCACGCCACATTCCCGCTGAAGGACGCGAAGCGCGCGCATGAGCTGATGGAGTCGAGCAAGCACATCGGCAAGATCATGCTGGAAGTGAAACGCTAGGCCGCCCGCTGTCCTCGCTGAACCGCCGGAGAATTTCAGGCAATCACTGCGCGGCGGCTCGGTCGAGTGTGGCAAGGAAAGCATCCGCCTGCTGGTAACCGATTACCCGCAGCCCCTCGACCTCCCTGCCCTGCCGATCGAAGAAAATGATGCCGGGCGGCCCGAACAGACTGAAGCGCTTGAGCAGGGCCTTGTCTTCGGACGAATTGGCGGTGACATCTGCCTGCAACAGCAGCATCTGCCCCATCTTCGCCTTCACCCGCGCGTCGGTGAAAGTGAAGGCTTCCATTTCCTTGCACGATCCGCACCAGGCGGCGTAGAAATCGAGCATCACCGGTCTGCCGGGAGCCTGAAGCTTCGCATCGAGTTCGGCCACGTTTCTCACGCGGGTGAAACGCGGCGCCTGCGCCCCGTTCTCGCCACTTCCGGTGAGCCCGGCGAGCGGCCGCAGCACGTCGCGGCTGCCGGCAAACGCGCCGATCGCAAGCGCCGTACCGGCAAGCAGCGCCAGGAAACCCACGCCTTTCCACAGGCGCGCGGCGGTCCCGGCGTCGGGCGGCAAAGAGTCGATCGCGCGCAATACCATGGCCGAGCCAATAAGCAGCGCCGCCCAGGCGAACATCTGCACGGCCACCGGCAGCACCGGAGCGACGATCCAGATTGCCACCGCAAGCAGCAGCACGCCGAAAAAATGCTTCACCGAGCGCATCCAGTGGCCGGACTTCGGCAGAAACGCGCCCTCGAACACGCCGACCAGGATTAACGGCACGCCCATGCCGATCGACATGGCGAACAGCGCAATGCCTCCGAGCATCACGTCGCGGGTCTGGCTGATGTAGAGCAGCGCCCCGGCCAGCGGCGCGGCCACGCAGGGGCTGACGATGGCTGCGGAAAATATGCCCATCAGCACCACCGCGCCTAGGTGTCCGCCTTTGAGCCGGTTGCTGGTTTCGGTAATCTTCGCATGAAACCCGGAGGGCAGCTGCAGCTAGTAGAAGCCGAACATCGACAGCGACAGCAGCACGAACACCATTGCGAAGGCGGACAACACCCAGGGATTCTGCAACGCCGCCGAGAGCAGATTGCCAGACAGCGCCGCGCCGACGCCGATCCCGGTATAGGTAAGCGACATGCCCAGCACATAGGCGGCGGAGAGCGTGAACGCGCGCGTACGGGTGGCGTTGCGGCCTTCACCGACGATAATGCCAGACAGAATCGGGATCATCGGCAACACGCAGGGCGTGAATGTGAGCAGAACGCCGGCGCCGAAAAACGCCGCGGCGATCAGCCACAGGCTGCCCGAGGCGAGCAAGCGCTCGAAACGCGCTTCGTCGTTGACCACGCCGCCCGTGCCGGACGCAGGCGACGCCGCGGAGGCATTGCCTGCGGCGGGGAGATCGATGTCGACCGTTTGCTGCTGCGGCACGTAGCACACACCCACATCGGCGCAACCCTGGGAGGTAACCGTGAGCTTGAGCCTGTTGGTGGACGCATCGCGCGTGAGCGGCAGGCGGATGCGCAGCTCCTTGCGATAGGTCTCGACTTTGCCGAAAAATTCGTCGTTGTGGACGTCGCCTTGGGGAAACTGCGCCGTGCCCAGCTTTACCGTAGCCGGCTCGGCGGCGAATTTGAATTTGCTGCGGTAAAGATAATAGCCGTCGGCGATGTTGTAGCGCACCTCGAGCGTGTTCGCGTCTAGGGCATGCGCCGAAAACTTGAACGCGACATCGGGCTGTAGCAGATCCTGCGCGGCTGCAAACCCGTGCAGCGATAAGGCGAGCAATAAAGCGACGATTCGGAACAGTTTGGATTGCATAGGTAGATTCTGGGGTCAGGCCGGAGCGCCGGCGCGCGTTTCGGATACGATCCACTGCAAATAGCCCGGCAGGCCGCGAACGATAGGGACCGCAATTATCTCGGGAAGTTCATAAGGATGGTTAGCGCGGATCAACACTTCCAGTTCAGCGTAGCGGTCCTGCGCGGTTTTGATCAGCAGCGGATGCTCCTCGTCATGCTGAATTTCCCCGTGCCAGCGATAGACGGAACCGCACGCGGGAAGCAGATTGACGCAGGCGGCCAGGCGCTGCTCAATGAGCAGTGCCGCAAGTTTTTCCGCGCTTGCGCGGTCCGGCAGGTTGGTAACGACGAGCAAGCTGTCCATAGCTTCGGCTGCGATTCAGTTCGTCGCGACCTTCGGCACGCCGTCGTAGACGCTGGGGTAACGCAGCCGTACGCCGAGTTCGGTTTTCATGCGCGTATTGACCAGACGGCGCGATTCGCGCATGAACGACAGCAGTCCTGCGGAAATTGCGCCCGCCTCGGCTGCCGCGCGCGAGATGCGCGGCGGGCGCGGCAGACCTGCGCGTTCGGCCACCAGATCGAAATAATCGCCCATCTTCATTTCGCTGTCGTCGCTCGCATTGTATGCGCGACCGGGCGCAGCGCGCGCCAGCGCCGTCGCGCAGATAGCGGCAAGGTCGTCGGCGTGGATGTGATTGGTATAGACATCATCCTCCTCGCGCAAAACCGGCGCGCCGCGCTGCAACTGCACCAGCGGTAATCGCTCTGCCGCATAGATTCCGGGCACGCGCAGCACCGCCACCGCCACGCCGCTTTGCTCACCCCAGTCGAGCAGTGTGCGCTCCGCGTCGGCGCGCCGCGCCCCGCGCGGGCTCTGCGGCGCCAGCGGCCGGTCCTCGTCCACCCAGGCGCCGCCGCAATCTCCGTAGACGCCGCTGGTACTGATGTAGACCAGGCGCTCGGGCGGGCGCGGCGCGAGCGCAGCGATCAGATTGGCGCTGCGCTGGTCGCGCTCCCCGCTGTCGCCCGGCGGCGCCAGATGCAATACCAGGTCCGCCACTCCGGCCAGCGGCGCCAGCGTCGCCGGGCTATCGAGATCACCTGCGATCGGCTTCGCGCCATGGGCGGCAATGCGCTCGGCCCGGTCAGCCGCGCGCACCAGTCCGAAGACTTGGTAACTGCGCGCGAGTTGCGGCAATGCGCGTAGCGCGATATCGCCGCAACCAACGATGAGCAGCCTCTTCATAGTAAAATTGTACCCGCTCTCATCGTCTTAGTATTGGAACCCGCTGCAAAATCCATTCTGCAGCGGGCCAATCCAGGGGCGCATGAGGGACGAGGCAGAGTGGAAAAGGCCCACCCCGTCCCTCGGCCCCGTCCTATTGAAACAGGTTATCGCTCATGTCCTTTCAAGTCACATCCGGCCCAGCGGCCACAGCTTTCATGTGCAGCCCGACGAAACCGTGCTCGTCGCTGCGCTGCGCGAGGGTTTCAGCCTCGCCTACGGCTGCCGCAACGGCGCCTGCGGCAGTTGTAAAGGCAAGCTGCTCGGGGGCGAGATCGATTACGGCAAGCATTCGGATACCGCGCTGACCGCCGCCGAGCAGGCGAACGGCCTGGCGCTTTTCTGCGTCGCTCGCCCCTTGAGCGACATCGTCATCGAATGCCGCGAGGTCGGCGCGATCAAGGATCAACAGATCAAAATCCTGCCTTGTCGCGTACAGTCCATCGACAAGCCTGCGCCGGACGTGGCGGTGATTTCCCTCAAGCTTCCGGCAAACGAGCGCCTGCAATATCTTGCCGGGCAGTATATCGAGTTTCTGCTCAAGGACGGCAAACGGCGCAGCTATTCCATGGCCAATGCCCCGCATGACGACGCGCTGCTGCAAATTCACGTGCGCCACCTTGCCGGGGGCCTGTTCACCGACCACGTGTTCGAAAAGATGAAGGCGCGCGACATCCTGCGCTTCGAAGGACCGCACGGCACGTTCTTTCTGCGCGAGGACAGCGACAAGCCGATGGTGCTGCTCGCCAGCGGCACCGGCTTTGCGCCGATCAAGGCGATTGTCGAGCACGCGCTGTACCAGGGCATCACGCGCCCAATGACCCTGTATTGGGGCGGTCGCCGCCCGCGCGATCTGTACCTGGATAAGCTCGCCCGGAACTGGGCGGCAGAACACGCGCATTTCAAGTATGTGCCGGTGGTGTCCGACGCGCTGCCGGAGGACGCCTGGACCGGACGCAGCGGTTTCGTCCATCGCGCCGTGATCGAGGATTTTCCCGATCTCTCCGGCCACCAGGTATACGCCTGCGGTGCACCGGTGGTAATCGAAGCGGCGCGGCGCGACTTCAGCGCCCTGTGCTCGTTGCCGCCGGAGGCGTTCTATGCCGACTCATTCACCACCGAGGCCGACCTGGCCAAGGTGAAGTGAGCGCTGGCCGGCGCCGCAATGGTAGCCGGCCCTCGGGGCACTCAATCGGTTTCGCCTAGATAGGCGGCACGTACTTTCGAGTCGCTGAGCAGTTCGCGCGCCGGCCCCGATAGCGTAATCAAGCCGGTTTCCATCACATAGCCGCGACTGCTGGCCTCCAGCGCCAACCTGGCGTTCTGTTCCACCAGCAGAATGGTCACGCCTTCCCTCGCCACGGCGCGTATGGTTTCGAATATCTTCTGCACCATCAGCGGGGCGAGTCCCATGCTGGGCTCGTCCAGCAGCAGCAGCTTCGGCCGGCTCATCAGGGCGCGGCCGATTGCGAGCATCTGCTGTTCACCGCCGGAGAGCGTGCCGGCAGACTGACCGCGCCGCTCGGCCAGACGCGGGAACAGATTGAACACGCGTTCCATATCCAGCTTCACCGCCGCGGCATCGCTGCGCACATAGGCACCCATGGCGAGGTTTTCCGCAACGGTGAGCTGGCCGAACACGCCGCGGCCCTCCGGCACCAGGGCCAGGCCGCGGCGCACCAGCTGAAATGCGCGCAGGCCGCCGATCGGCGCGCCGTCGTAGAGGACCGCGTCCGCCGCAACCGGCAACATACCTGCGATGGCCTTGAGGGTGGTGGTCTTGCCCGCGCCGTTGGTGCCGATCAGGCACACCAGCTCGCCCTTTGGAACGCTGAGATCTATGCCTTTGACTGCCTTGATGCCGCCATAGGCGACCTCCAAGTGCCGCAATTAGAGCAGCTCCCCGCTCATGCCGCCCCGCCCAGATACGCCTCGACCACGCGCGGGTCGCACTGAACTTCGCGCGGCGGGCCTTCGGCGATCTTGCGGCCGTAATCAAGCACCAGCACGCGATCGCACACCCTCATCACCAGTTTCATGTCGTGCTCGATCAGCAGGATCGTGATGCAGTCGGCGCGCACGCGCTGGAGCAGCTTTTCCAGCTCCAATGTTTCGGTGGCGTTCATGCCGGCGGCCGGCTCGTCCAGCGCCAGCAGCTTCGGCTCGGTCGCAAGGGCGCGCGCGATTTCCAGCCGCCGCTGGTCGCCGTAAGGCAGCTGCCGCGCCACGTCATTGGCGCGCGCGGCGATACCTACATAGCCGAGCAGTTCCGGCGAGCGCTTCTCGATCGCCGCCTCTTCCTCGAGCGTCGCGCGCGTGCGCAGGATCGCGCCGAATACGCCGGCGCGAGTGCGCACGTGCCGCCCTATCATCACGTTGTCCATGGCGGAGAGGTTGCCGAACAGGCGGATATTCTGGAACGTGCGCGCGATGCCGCGCGCGGCAATTTGATCGGGTCTGAGCCCGGCGAGCGGCTCGCCGGCAAAGCTGAAGCCTCCCGCATCGCACGGATAGATGCCAGTCAGCGTGTTAAACAACGTGGTCTTGCCGGCGCCATTGGGGCCGATCAGCCCGTAGATCTCGCCGCGATGGATGCTGAACCCGATCTCGGCCAGCGCCAGCACCCCGCCGAAGCGCTTGTCCAGTCCTGCACATTCGAGCAGCGCTTCGCTCATTCCGCTGAGCCATTGGTCCGGGCGAGCTCGCGCTTTCTGACCGCCGAGGGCAGCAAGCCCGCCGGGCGGTACAGCATCATCAGCACCAGAGCCAGGCCGAACAGCAGCATGCGGATCACCTCCGGCTCGATGATCGTTCGTCCGAACAACGCATGCTGCACCGGCGCCACCGTGTAGCGCAGCAGTTCGGGCACGAAAGAAAGCAGCACCGCGCCC
This sequence comes from Burkholderiales bacterium, assembly GCA_027457185.1. GTDB lineage: Bacteria > Pseudomonadota > Gammaproteobacteria > Burkholderiales > SG8-39 > 2-12-FULL-64-23. Next base: position 7,688 of record DAIDTN010000031.1, read on the forward strand.
AGCACCACGCCCCAGACGTTGCCCATGCCGCCGAGCACCACCATGGACAGCACCATGACGGACTCGACCAGGACGAAGCTTTCCGGGCTGATGAACTCCTGAATGGCGGCGAACATGCCCCCGGCGATACCGCCGAAGGAGGCACCCATGGCGAACGCGAGCAGCTTGATGTGGGTCGTGTTGATTCCCATGGCCCGCGCCGCGATCTCGTCCTCGCGTATCGCCTCCCAGGCGCGGCCGATGCGCGAGTGCTGCAACCGCAGGTTGACGAGGATCGCCAGCAGAAGCAGGGCAAGGAGAATGTAGTAGTACTTGATCGGGCCGGAAAACGTGAGACCGAAAATAGTCTCGCTGCGGCTGAAGTTGAAGGAACCAAACCTGAACGGGTCGATGCGCGAGATGCCTTGCGGGCCGTTGGTGATGTTGATCGGCCGCGACAGGTTATTGAGAAAAATGCGGACGATCTCGCCGAAGCCCAGGGTGACAATGGCGAGGTAGTCGCCACGCAGTTTGAGGGTGGGCGTGCCCAGCAGCACACCGAACACGCAGGCGACGAGCCCGCCTATCGGTAATATGACCCAGAACGGCAGATGCAGACCGAAATGCGGCGATGCGAGCAGGGCATAGGCATAAGCGCCTACCGCGTAGAAGGCGATGTATCCCAGGTCGAGCAGCCCGGCAAAACCGACGACGATGTTCAGGCCGAGCGCCAGAAACGTATACAGAATGGCGAAATTGGCAATGCGCACCCATGCCGTTCCGACGGAGGCAAGTGCGAACGGCAATGCGATCAGCGCGATCGCGATCAGGGCGACACCGACCCACTTCGACCGCGCTTTGGCAAATGTGTTCACCGCGCCCCCCGCGCGCGGCTTCCGCCGCGTCGCGCCGTGGCGTTCAAGCCCGGTCTCCGACGCGTTCGCCGAGGAGCCCGGACGGACGAAATACGAGAACGCCGATCAGCACCAGGAAAGCAAACACGTCCTGGTAATTGCTGCCGAAAACATTATTAGTCAGGCTGCCGATATAGCCCGCGCCCAGTGCTTCGACGATGCCGAGCAGGATGCCGCCCAACATCGCCCCGGCAAGGTTGCCGATGCCGCCGAGCACGGCTGCCGAGAATGCTTTCATGCCCAGAAGCGAACCCATGGTGTAGTGCGCAATGCCGTAATAGGTGCCGACCATCACGCCGGCGACCGCCGCCAGGGCCGCGCCGACGATGAAAGTGAAGGAGATGATGCGATCGATGTCTATGCCCATCAGGCCCGCCACCTGCGGGTTCTGCGATGTAGCACGCATGGCGATGCCGAGCTTGGTGTGATACACGATCAGCGTCAGCCCGCCCATCATCAGCAGCGAAATCGCAATGATGGCAATCTGCACCCCGGTAATGATCGCGCCGCCGATCGTGTAGCTGACGAGCGGAATGATCTGCGGAAATGCGAGTGGGCTGCGTCCCCAGATCAGAAGTGCCAAATGCTGCAGGATGATGGAGATGCCGATGGCGGTGATCAGCGGCGCAAGCCGCGGCGCGTTGCGCAACGGCCGGTAAGCGATGCGCTCCATGGTATAGCCCACCAGCATGCACACCGGGACTGCGGCCACGACGCCGGCAATAACGATCAGAACTGGCGGCAGGGCCGTTCCGGCGAGCGCGCCGATCACCGTAAATGCGACCATGGCGCCCAGCATTACCAGCTCGCCGTGAGCGAAGTTGATCAGCTGGATGATGCCGTAGACCATGGTGTAGCCCAGCGCGACGATAGCGTAGACACTGCCCAGCGTGAGCCCGTTAATGATCTGCTGCAGGAAGATGTCCATGCCTGGCCGGATTTAAGCGCAACAGCGGGATGAATGCAAATTGACTCTGTTCATGATCGGCTGCCCTGCCGCGAGTTACCGGGACGAGTTGCGCGTCCAGGCAAAACAACGGCGCCCGAAGGCGCCGCTGTTTGTGCAATCTGGTTGAGGATCAGCCGTCCGCATTCACTTTTTTGCCGGCTCCGCCGCCGCCGCGGGTTCAGCCGCGGTTTTGGGTGCTTCGGTTGCAGCAGGTGCCTCGGCCGCGGCCGCCTTGATAAAGTCATCGAACTTGATAGTCTTGCCGGCTTTGATGATGGCGATCGGCTCGATCTTGCCGTCCTTCATGGTGAAAATCGTCATCTCCGCGTCTTTGCGATCGCCTTTGGCATCAAACTCTATCTTGCCGCTCGCACCCTGATAGCTGATCTTGGCGAGGTCGGGCAGGTACTTCGCGGGATCGGGTGAATTCGCCTCTTTCATCGCCTCGATGATCAGGTTGGTTGCATCGTAGGTGAACGGCGCGTACAGGATGGGATCCGTGTTGAATTTCGCTTTGTAGGCGTCGAGGAACTTCTTGTTCGCGGCCTGGACCGGGAGCCCCGCCTGCGAGCACAGCATCCCTTCCGCGGCGGCGCCGGCAAGATCTTTCATCTTGTCGGTGCAGGCGCCGTCGCCGAATGCGAACACCACCTTGATGCCAAGCTCGCGTGCCTGCTTCAACAGCGGACCGCCCGTCGCGTCCATGCCGCCGTAGAACACCGCGTTCGGCTTCTCGCCCTTGATCTTGGTCAAAATGGCCTTGAAGTCGACGGTCTTATCCGAGCCTTTTTCGCGCGGCAGCACCTTTATGCCATCCGCTTTCAGGGTTTTCGCGACTTCGTCGGCGAGGCCCTCGCCGTAGGCGGTGGAATCGTCGATCACCGCCACTTTTTTGGGCTTGACGTCGCTCGCCAGGTAGTTGGCAATTGCCGGACCCTGCTGATCATCGCGCCCGACCACGCGAAACACGTTCTTGAAACCCTGCTCGGTCAGTTGGGGGTTGGTCGACTAACCGCTGATCATCGGAATGCCTGCCTGATTGTAAATCACCGACGCCGGGATCGACACGCCCGAGTTCAGATGGCCGACCACACCGACAACTTTGGCGTCAACCAGCTCCTGCGCCACCGTGGTGCCGACCTTGGGATCGGCCTGATCGTCTTCGCTGAGCAGCTCCAGCTTGACTTTCTTGCCTCCTAGCGTCAATCCCTTGGCGTTGGCTTCGTCAATCGCCAGGCGCACGCCGTTTTCGTTGTCCTTGCCCAAGTGGGCGATTTCGCCGGTGAGCGGACCTGCGGTCCCGATCTTCACTACCATGGGCGCAGGCGGGGGGGGCGCCGCCGCGACGACGGGTGCCGGTTTTTTCTCTTCGCCGCAACCGGCGAAAGTGAGTGCCGCGACTGCGGCGAAGATAGCGAGACTGAACCGCGTGCGTTGCATGGAATTCTCCCTGAGAAAAGTCAAAGCATTGTGACACTGGGCGACCCGGTCTATCGTGGGCCGGCACAGCCGGCTCAGCGCCGGCTTTTCTTGGACAGCTCGGGCTGACTACTACTTGAGAGACAACACCCACTTTACCAGAGCCTTGACATCTGCATCTGGCACGGACGAATTTGGCGGCATCGGAATCGGGCCCCAGACGCCTGAGCCGCCGTTCTTGACCTTGGCGACCAGCCTGGCTTCTGCGCCCGCGTCGCCCTTGTACTTGGCGGCGACATCCTTGTACGCCGGTCCGACGATCTTCTTGTCCACGGAGTGGCAGGCAAGGCAGTTGTATTTTTTTGCCAGCGCTTCCTGAGCGAGCGCATTGCCGGCGCTGACCAGCAGCCCGGCCGAGACGAATAAGCAAGCAACTAGGGTTTTCACTACGTCTCCTTGGGAAAGTGAAAGTATCGGGACGCCGCGGCGCGGGATTCTACCCGATTTCAGCTATATTGAGCAGGTCGAGCAGTAATTCCAGCTTATCCACGGCCGGCAGGCAAGTAACGCCGTGACATACCCAAGCGTTGACAGCCCCGGACACCGCGGGCTTGGCCAGCAACGGCGGCAGGTCCGCCACCCCCGGCGCTAGGGCGAGGATTACCGTGGTGGGCAGATAGGCGCGGTCCAGGGACCGCCGCCATAGGCGCATCTGCTCCGGCGGCCCGCGCAACACGACCACCCGCGGCGGCTCGATCGCCTCCTCCAGAGCCAGCAGCAGGCTGGTGCAACCGCTTGGATGCTGAGCGAGCACCGGATAGAACAGCTGCAGCGTGCGCTCCGCGGCGTCAAGGTAGCGCGATTCGCCCGTGATATGCCCCAGCCGCTGCAAGGCCAGCGCCGCTGCGCCGTTGCCGGAAGGCGTGGCGCCGTCGTAGCCTGGTTTTGGCCTGTGGATCAGCTTTTCATGGTCGTGGCTGGTGAAGAAGAAACCGCCCGCCGCCGGATCGTAGAACTGCTCCAACAGCACCCCGGCCAGGCCCTCGGCGAAGGCGAGGTCGCGCTTGTCATACTCGGTCTGCATGAGTTCGATCAAGGCTGCGAGCAGGAAGGCGTAATCGTCCAGATAGGCGTTAAGATGCGCGCGACCGTCCTTGCAGGTGGCGAGCAGGCGCGCGCGCGCCGAACTCTCTTCCTCCTGCCACAGCGTCGCGCGAATGAAATCGAGCGCAGCGCGCGCCGAGGCCAGCCATTCGGGACGTCCGAATACGCGCGCAGCGCGCGCCATGCCCGCGATCATCAGCGCATTCCAGCTGGTCAGGATTTTTTCGTCGCGTCCGGGCCGGATGCGGCGCTCGCGCGCCTCGAACAGCTTGGCGCGTGAACTAACCAGCAGGGCGCCACATTCCGACACCGGCCGCCCTACGCTCTGGGCGATCTCGTCCAGCCCGTGCGCCACGTGCAGATGCCATTGCCCGCCCTCGAAATTGGCCGCCTGGTCGAGTCCGTAGAAGGGGGCGCATACCGCGTATTCTTCGTCGCTCAGCAGCGCGCGCACCTGCTCTGGCGTCCACACATAGAATTTTCCTTCTTCGTGCTCCGAATCGGCGTCCAGACTTGAGTAGTAGCCGCCCTCCGGCGACTGCATCTCGCGCATGGTCCAGGCGGCGGTTTCCTCGACCACTTCGGCGAACAGCGGATCGCGCGTCAAGGCCCAGGCGTCGCTGTATCGCGCCAGCAGCGGCCCGTTGTCGTAGAGCATCTTCTCGAAGTGCGGAATCAGCCAGTACGCGTCCACGCTATAGCGGCAGAAACCGCCGCCGAGCTGATCGTAAATGCCCCCCACCGCCATGCGGCCAAGGGTAAAGACAGCCATCGCCAGCGGATCACCCTGGCGCGCCGCGTCGACCGCGCCGTCCCCATCTTGAACACCGCCGGCACCCCGTGGGGCGCGACCCGTAGCATGGTGCCGCAGGCATAGCTCGAGGTCGGTCGGACGCGGGAATTTGGGCGCGGCGCCGAAACCGCCGAAACGCTCGTCGTAAGTCGCCGCCAGATTTTCCAGCGCCAGGTCAACGGGCGCGCTGGAGAACTCGGAGTGGTGCGCCGGATTCGCGGGCTGCATGCGCTCGAAACCGCCTACTATGGCTTCGCCCTGCCGCGCGATCTGCGCTCGTTCGCTGCGGTAGAACTGCGCCACGCGCTGCAGCAGTTCGGCAAACCCCGGCAATCCGTAACGCGGCGCCTTGGGGAAATAGGTGCCGCCGAAAAACGGTTCCTGCGCGGGCGTGAGGAACATGGTCAGCGGCCAGCCGCCGGAGCGCTCACTCATCATCTGGTGCGCCAGCTGGTAAATCTGGTCCAGATCGGGACGCTCTTCCCGGTCGACTTTGATGTTGATGAAATCCCGGTTCATCAAGGCCGCAACTTCGGCGTCCTCGAAGGACTCGTGCGCCATCACGTGGCACCAATGGCAGGCGGAGTAACCGATCGAAAGCAGGATGGGCTTATCCTGCGCGCGCGCCGCCTGCAGCGCCTCCTCGCCCCATGCGTACCAATCCACAGGATTGCCGGCGTGCTGCTGCAGGTAGGGGCTGGTCTCGCGAGCGAGGCGGTTGGGCATGGTGTCTATAGGCCGCGACTTAAATCGCGCCTACCCGTTGTTGCAGGATTGCGATGTTGCGCGTACGAGAAGCTGTCCGCGCGGATCGTCGCTACAGCTCGCCGTCGGTAATCGCGCCCAGGCTCGCCGTCGAAACCAGTTTCATGTACTTGGCCAGCACGCCGCGCGTATAGCGCGGCTTGGGTGCCTTCCATTTCTTGCGCCGCGCGGCGAGTTCCTTGGCCGTGACGTTGAGTTGAATCAAGTGTTTTTTCGCGTCAATGGTGATGGAGTCGCCCTCCTTGATCAACGCGATCGGCCCGCCGACATAGGCTTCGGGCGCGACGTGGCCCACCACCATGCCCCAGGTGCCGCCGGAAAAACGGCCGTCGGTGATCAGACCCACCGATTCGCCCAGTCCCTGGCCCGTAAGCGCGGAGGTCGGCGCAAGCATTTCCTGCATCCCCGGGCCGCCCTTCGGTCCTTCGTAGCGGATCACCACCACGTCGCCCGGCTTGATCCGCTTCGCCATGATCGCGTCCATGCACTTGGGCTCGGAGTCAAACACGCGTGCAGGGCCGGTAATGGACGTTTTTTTCAGCCCGGTGATCTTGGCGACGCAGCCTTCGGGCGCGAGGTTGCCCTTGAGGATGGCGAGATGTCCCTGCTCGTACATCGGATGGTCCCAGGGGCGGATCACGTCCTGGTCGCGGCGCGGCGCATCCGGAATCGCCGCCAGCTCCTCCGCCAGGGTGCGGCCGGTGATGGTCAGGCACTCGCCGTGCAAAAAACCGTGCACCAGCAGCATCTTGAGCACCTGCGGCACGCCACCGGCACGGTGGAAATCGACGGCGACATATCGGCCCGAGGGTTTCAGGTCGCACAGCACCGGGACTTTGCGCCGCACACGCTCGAAATCGTCGATGCTCCACTTGACGCCGGCCGCCGACGCGATCGCCAGGTAGTGCAGCACGGCATTGGTCGAGCCCCCGGTCGCCATCACCAGGCTGATCGCGTTCTCTATCGACTTGCGCGTGATGATCTGCCGCGGCAGGATCTGCTTGTGGATGGCGTTGACCAGCACCGTGGCCGAGGCGGCGGCGGACACCGCCTTTTCCGCGTCGGGCGAAGCCATCTGCGAGGAACCCAGAAGGCTCATTCCCAGCGCCTCGAACGAGGAAGACATGGTGTTGGCGGTGAACATGCCGCCGCAGGCGCCCACTGTGGGACAGGCATTTTTCTCGATGCCGACGAAATCGTCCTTGCTCATCTTGCCGGCGGCGTAGGCGCCGACTGCTTCGAACGCACTCACGATGGTCAGGTCCTGACCTTTCCACTTGCCCGGCTTGATGGTTCCGGCGTAGACATAAATGCCAGGCACGTTCATGCGGGCGATGGCCATCATGCCGCCGGGCATGTTCTTGTCGCAGCCGCCGCAGACCAGCACGCCGTCCATGGCCTGGCCGTTGACTGCGGTCTCGATGCAGTCGGCAATCACCTCGCGCGAAACCAGACTGTATTTCATCGCCTCGGTGCCCATGCCGATGCCGTCGGTGATGGTGGGCACGCCGAACACCTGCGGTTTGGCCCCGGCGGCCTCCAGCGCCGTCATGGCGCGGTCCACCAGCGGCTGGATGCCCGCATTGCAGGGATTCATGGTCGAATGGCCGTTGGCCACGCCAACGATGGGTTTGCTGAAATCGCCATCGCGAAAACCCACGGCGCGCAGCATGGCGCGGTTGGGCGAGCGGGCTACCCCCGCGGTGATGAGACTGCTTCTGCGGTTGTCCGCCATGACGTTCTCCTTCGCTTTGCAAGTTACCAAGAGCGCCCGACAGAACTGCTGTCAGGCGCCTGATTCAGGGGAGCACGAGGCGATCTGCCCCCTCGTTTTGTTTCGCACTCTAGGCTTTTCCGGAAGCCTGAGACGATAGCACCGGCTCCGGCCTGAGACAACCAACGATGGCGCCGCCGGCGACCAGGACGAAGCCCGCGGCATGATAGAGGAACAGCCGCTCGCCGATGAACAGAGTGGCGAACACGCTGGCAAATACCGGCATCAGGTGGATCAGGATGCCGGCGCGCACCGCGCCTACGCGCTCGACGCCATAGCTGAACAGGGCGGTCGAAACCAGGGTCGCGAGCGCGCCGATATAGAACAGCCCCAGCAATGCCTGCGCGCCCAGGTGCACGCCGCCGGCCTGCACCCATTGCAGCGCGGCGAAAGGCAGTGTCAGCAACTCGCCCATGAGCGCCATGACGAAGACGAAGGCGAACAGCGACAGCGACTGCGGCCGATC
>DAIDTN010000032.1 GCA_027457185.1 Burkholderiales bacterium
CGACGACGTCGACGACGCGGTGCGCATGGCCATCGAGCCGAATGACGAAGCGGCCGCCGTCGCCCCGGCAAAGTCTGACGGCGGCTGAATTCTTGATTATTGTCACGATCATCAGCCGGGGAGAGCGTAGCCTGATTGCAGACGTTGCAGGCTTGCTCGCGCAGCAAGGATAGGCGAGAGCACCTGACGCTTCCCGGTTTGGACGGGGCGGGATAAAGCGGTGCCCGCGCTTATCAACTATTCAAGGAGCTCAATCATGGCAAACCTCACTCGTTGGGATCCGTTCAACGAAATGACTCGATTCGATCCGTTCCGCGACATGAACGACTATTTCAAAGGATTCATGCTGCGGCCCGTGTTCCAGGGCCTGGAGGCCGAACCCGACATCAAGCTCGAAATCTCGGAAACGGACCAGGCCTATACGGTCAAGGCGGATGTGCCGGGCGTGAAAAAAGAGGACATCCAGGTGTCCATAGACCGCAATGAAGTTTCCATCAGCGCCGAAGTCAAACAGGAAAAAGAAGAAAAACAGGGCAACAAGCTGGTCCGCAGCGAGCGCTATTATGGCAAGCAATACCGCAGCTTCACCCTCGCGCACGACGTCGACGAGAGCAAAGCCGACGCCGAGTGCAAGGACGGCGTGCTGAAGCTGACCCTGCCGAAAAAAGCCGGCGCCGAAACGAAGAAGCTCGCGATCAAATAAGGCGCTGTTCGGGGGGTGTCCCGGCGCAACCGGGACATCCTCCACTACCCCCCTGCGCTGGTGTACGCGCGCCGCCAGCGATCACGTCCAAACGCGCGAATCGCTGCCGTGCGGTGCTACCGGCCGAATACCGCGTTCGGCAGCCACCAGGTGCTGCGGCACACAGGGCCAGCGCGGGACTGCCACGGACAGCTTGTATGAGCCGTCTCTCGTAGGCTCGATGCGCATCGGCAGGTTCCGATAATCCCAAGAATACTGACCGGTCGTTTCGCGCAAAGACTCCTCGCTGGTATGATGGCCGCGCTCCGCCTGCGGCGCAGCGTCTATTTGACCAGTATCCGACGATCACGAGAGGACTATGAAAACAACAACCGATCAATCGCGCCCGAGTTTCGCCTTGGTTATCCTGTTGCTTGCCATCGCCGCCGCTACGGCACCCGCTTCGGCACCGGCCCAATCCTTCCCGGACAAGCCGATCCGCCTCATCGTTCCATTCCCGCCCGGCGGGCCGACCGACATCGTTGCGCGACCTCTGGCGCAATTGCTGGGCGAGTCGCTGAAACAATCCGTGATCGTCGACAACCGCGGTGGCGCCGGCGGCTCGATCGGCGCCGAGGCGGTCGCAAGGTCGTCCCCCGATGGCTACACGCTGTTAATGGGCACCGTGGGCACGAATGCGATCAACGGCGCGCTGTACAGCAAGTTGCCGTATGATCCGGTGCGCGACTTCACGCCGATCGCGCTGGTTGCGAGCGCCCCCGTTGCCGTAGTCGTGAATGCGGCGGCCGATATCGGATCGGTGAAAGATCTGATCGCGAAAGCCAAAGCAAACCCCGGAAAGCTGTTTTTCGGCTCGGCTGGCAGCGGCACGCCGGGCCACCTCAGCGGTGAGATGTTCGCGAGGGCGGCAGGGATAAAGCTCCAGCACGTGCCCTACAGGGGCAGCGCCCCCGCGATTACCGATCTGCTGGGCGGGCAGATCCCGCTGATGTTCGATCCGCTGCAGTCGGTAATCCAGCAGGTGCGATCCGGCAAGCTGCGCGCCCTGGCGATCAGCAGCAAAAAGCGTTCCCCGGCCCTGCCCGAGGTGCCGACGCTGGATGAAGCCGGGCTCAAGGGTTTCGAAACCACTGCATGGTGGGCAGTCTTCGCGCCGGCCAATCTGCCGGCCGATGTCACGCGCAAGTTGCGGCGCGAGATCGAGCGCGTGGTGCATTCCGACGCGTTCAGGCAGAAGCTCGGAAACCTCGGTGTAGAACCGTCGACGGGGCGGGTGCCACTGGCAGAATTTCAGAAGAGCGAGGTGGCGAAATGGAGCAAGGCCGTCCGCGACTCGGGCGCAAAAGCGGATTGACCATGCAACTGGACGCACAAGAGAAGGCGATGCGCGCCGGCGAACTCGGCGAGGTGCCGCGGCTTGCGCTCGCGCACCAGATCAAGGTCGGCGATTTCTTCGGAGCGCAGGACTTCGTCGCCGTGACGCAGGCGCATGTGATGGCCGACACGGAGAGCCTGGGCGAGGCCGGCGTCAAATGGCTGGAGCGCCTTGCGGCGGCGAAAGACGGCAGCCGCACGGTGCGCATTCCGACGATCACCGACCCGCGCGGAACCGATTTCAGCAAAGCGAAACAGCTGAAGCAGGCCGACTGGATGGTCGAACTCGAACAGCGCGCGGTCGCCGCATTCGTAAAGCTCGGCGTTTCCATGACCGATACCTGCATCAACTACCAGACGGTGCTTGCTCCGACGCGCGGCGAACACGTGGCGTTCGGCGATACCGGAGTGGTGATCTATTCGAACTCGGTGTGCGGCGCACGCTCCAACTTCGAGGGCGGGCCGTCGGCGCTGTCTGCGGGAATCACCGGGCGTACGCCGCGCTACGGCTTCCACCTCGACCGGCAGCGGCAGGCCACGCTGCACGTACGCGTCGGCTGGACGCCCGAATCATTGAATGACTGGGGCGCGCTGGGCGGCGTCATAGGACGCATTGCCGGCAACTACTGGGCCGTACCCGTCGTCGAGGGCATCGAGCGGGCGCCGAGCTCCGACGAACTGAAGCATTTCGGCGCGGCTATGGCGAGCTTCGGCTCGATCGCGCTGTTCCACATCGTCGGCATCACGCCCGAGGCTTCCAGACTCGCCGACGTAGGCGGCGACGGACTGCCGCAGCATCGCGTCGGCCGCGCCGAGGTGAAGGCGCTGCAGGATTCCTATGCCGGAGAAACGACGGTGGACGTGGTCGTCTTCTCCGCGCCGCAGCTGAGCCTGTACGAGTTGCGCGCGCTCGCTGGTCTGTGCGACGGACGCAAGTTCAAGGTCCCGCTGCTCGCCGTCACCAGCCCGCAGGTAAAACCCGATGCCGACCGTTTCGGCTATACCGAGCGGATCGAGGCCGCCGGCGGGAGCGTCTACTCCGGCATGTGCTTCTACCAGTCGTATGCGCGCGAAATTGCGGAGGCCAACGGCTGGAAGCGGCTGGCGACCAACAGCGCCAAAATGGTCAACATTCTGGGCGGCTACGGTTACCTGCCGCGACTCGCGTCCATGGAGCAATGCGTGGAAGCCGCGCAGACCGGGAGGCTGGAATGAGCGCGGACAGGACGAAGGCGGCGCAGGCGGCGCCGCTGACCTTCCAGCCGAAAGCCGGCGGCGATCGCTCGCACGGGGCTCATGGCAGGATCTTCCTCGCTCGCCACGCGATGGGCGCGAAGGTCACCGGCCAGGCGCTGGTGGCGAAGGACGGTTTTTCGGCGCGCTATGACCTCGACCGAATTGCCGGAATTTTCTCCCGGCCAACGCACAAACTGGTGGGGCAATCCTACGTCGGCCGCATCCTCGTGCTCGATACCGCCAAGGGCGGGGTGGCCAGCACCTGGATGCTGCACGAGATGCGTTCGCGCGGCAAGATCCCGCTCGCGCTCGTGTTCAACTCGGTGAACCCGATCCTCGCGCAGGGCGCCGCGCTCGGCGACATCGCGATGCGCGCCGGGTTCGACGAGGATGTAACCGCGGCGGTTCCGCACGGCGCGGATGTCGAGGTCGATCCGGTGGCGAAGACCCTGCGGGTTCTCTGAAGCTCGGCAGCAGTATTGCCGGAAAGAACATTTCAGGCTCCCGCCGTCTCCGGCGCGGGAGGCGCGGCATGCGCCTCCCAGTTACCGCCGGTCTCGGTCACGCCGCGCTTGAGTTCCTCCAGCGC
>DAIDTN010000033.1 GCA_027457185.1 Burkholderiales bacterium
GGATCACCAGGTCGTAATCAGGACGCACTGCCTCCTGCAGCCCCGTGCGCACGGGGATCTGCGCGTCGCCGAGCGGGCTCTTGATCACCAACCCGGTCTGCGCCCGCTTTTGCGCGCGTGGCGGCCGCACCAGGAATGTCACGTCGGCTCCGGCCTGCACCAGGCGGCCGCCGAAGTAGCCGCCGACCGCGCCCGCGCCGAGAATCAGTATTTTCATTGCAGCCCTCCCGTCGTTCGTCGTTCGTCTTTGTTCAGCGCGTTCGATAGCTCAGCGTCCGCGCAGGAACAGCTTGTCCAGCTCGGCCATGCTCATCTGGTACCAGGTCGGCCGGCCGTGGTTGCACTGGCCCGAGCGCTCGGTCACTTCCATTTCGCGCAGCAGCGCATTCATTTCAGTCACCGTCAACGGCCGATGCGCGCGCACGGCACCGTGGCAGGCCATGGTCGAGAGCAGTTCGTGTTGGTGCTCGGTGAGCAGGCGGCTGCCGCCGAACTCGCGCAGCTCGCGCAAGAGCGCGCGCGCCAGTTCGGCGACATCGGCGGTAGCCAGCATAGCCGGCACTGCGCGCACCGCGAGGGCGGTCGGAGACAGCGGCGCCATATCGAAACCGAGCTGGTGCAGCACGCCGGCATGCTCCTCCGCGGTTGCCACGTCCAGCCGGTCGGCGTTGAAGCTCACCGCTATCAGCAGCTTCTGCGTGCTCATGCCCTGTGCGTCGAGCGCGCCCTTGAGCTTCTCGTACAGAATGCGCTCGTGCGCCGCGTGCATGTCCACCAGCACCAGGCCCTGCCGGTTCTGCGCCAGGATGTAGATGCCGTGCAATTGCGCCATGGCATAGCCAAGGGGCGCATCGCTTTCGTCTGTCAAGGGCGCGCCGGCGCGGATACGCTCGAATGCCGTCGACGCAGCAGCGCCGGAGGCCAGCGCGGCGGGTCCGGGCGGCACGGAAAACATGGCCTGATAAGCCGCTGCCGGCTGCGCCACGCCCAGGCTGGATTGATAGGGCATGCGCCGCAAGTCCACGCCGCCCGCCGCGGGCAGCGGCTGAACCGCAGCCGCGCCGGTCTGGGCCGCGCTGCCCGAGAGCGCTTTGCTCACCGCGTGGAACACGAACTGGTGAATGGCGCGCGCATCGCGAAACCGCACCTCGGTCTTGGCCGGGTGCACGTTCACGTCCACGCCCAACGGATCGAGTTCGAGGAACAGCACGTAAGCCGCGTGGCGGTCGCCATGCAGCATGTCCTGGTAGGCCTGGCGCAGCGCATGCGCGAGCAGTTTGTCGCGCACGAAGCGGCCGTTGACGAACGCGAACTGGGCATCGCGCGAACTGCGCGAGAACGCGGGCGATCCAGCGAAACCGGACAGGCGCAGGCCGGAGGAATGCTCGTCGAGCGCGCACGCCGCCAGCGCGAATTCCTCGCCCGCCACCGCTGCGATGCGCCGCGCGGCGTCACCCGCCTGCAGGTGCGAGATCACCCGGCCGTTGTGCCTCAGGCTGTATGCGACATCGGGCCGTGACAGCGCGATGCGCCGGTACACGTCTTCGCAATGGCCGAACTCGGTCGCCTCGGTACGCAGGAATTTGCGCCGCGCCGGCGTATTGAAATACAGGTCGTTCACTTCGACACTGGTGCCGCCCGAATGCGCGGCGGGCTGCACCGCGCCCGGCGCTCCGCCCTCTACGCCCAGACTCCACGCATGCGCCGCGCGGCCGCTGCGCGTGGTGAGCGCGACGCGCGCGACCGAGGCGATCGAGGCCAGCGCCTCGCCGCGAAAGCCGAGCGAGCGCACCTGCTCCAGGTCGTCCAGGCTTGCGATTTTGCTGGTGGCGTGGCGCGCGAATGCCAACGGCAAATCCTCCGCGTCCATGCCGCCGCCGTTGTCAGTCACCTTGAGCTGCTTGATGCCCCCCTGCATCAGATTGACGCTGATTTCGGTGGCGCCGGCATCGAGGCTGTTCTCGAGCAGCTCCTTGAGCACGGACGCGGGTCGTTCCACCACTTCGCCGGCGGCGATCTGGCTGATCAAGGTGTCGGGGAGCAGGCGAATTGCGGGCATGAGGGCACTTTTTTGAGCGGCCAAGTATACCGGGAACGGGCTAGGGCCTGTTTACCTTCAGCGCATGAGACGCGCTGAAGGTCAACGGGCCCCGGCTTGCGGTAAGATGGCGCCTGTCCAGGAAAGGCTTTGATGGAACTGCTGTTATATGTCTGGGACCTCGCTGTCCACCTCGATACGCATCTCGCGAGCCTGCTGCAGCAGCACGGCGTCTGGGTCTACCTGCTTCTGTTCCTGATCATATTTTGCGAGACCGGCCTGGTGGTGACGCCGTTCCTGCCGGGGGATTCGCTGCTGTTCGTGGCCGGTGCGCTGTGGGCGGCGGCGAGCCTGAACGTGCACGCTCTCGCGGCCTTGCTCATCGCCGCCGCGATTCTGGGGAACACGACCAACTACTGGATCGGCCGCTACCTCGGCCCGAAAGTCTTCGACTGGCCGGACTCGCGCTGGTTCAACCGCAAGGCGCTGGAGCGAACGCACGCGTTCTATGAGCGCCATGGCGGCAAGACCATCGTCATCACGCGCTTCCTGCCCATCATCCGCACGTTCGCGCCTTTCGTTGCCGGGGTCGGCAGCATGGCCCACGCGCGCTTCCAGCTGTTCAACATTGCCGGCGGCGTAATGTGGGTGGGCAGCCTGCTCTACGCGGGAGTTTTCTTCGGCAATATCCCGTTTATCAGGAACAACCTGACACTGGTGATATTCGGCATTATCGGCCTGTCGCTGGCGCCGATCGCGCTCGGCTTCGCCAGACACCGGCTGCGCCGGGCTTGAGCGGCTACTTCAGCCCGGCGGCGCCGTAACCGGCAGCAACTCGTCGCGATCGATCGGTTCAATTGCTGGAGGCGATGGTGGATCTGGCCAAGGGCGGGTTCTTGGTGAAGTAGAGCTTGATGCCATTGAAAATGGCCTGTGCAATCTTCTCCTGGTAAGCCTCATTGTTGAGCTTGCGCTCCTCTTCCGGATTGCTGATAAAGGCGGTTTCCACCAGGATCGAGGGGATATCAGGCGCCTTCAGTACGGCAAAACCGGCCTGCTCGACTCGGCCCTTGTGCAAGTCGTTGATTCCGCCCAATTCGCTAAGCACCGCCTTGCCCAGCTTCAGGCTGTCGTTGATCTGCGCCGTCAGGCTCAGGTCGGCGAGCGTCATCGCCAGATAGCGGTCCTTCACCGCGAGATTGACGCCGCCGATCAGGTCGGCATTGTTCTCGCGCCTGGCCAGCAATTTCGCCGCCGTGCTGGTTGCGCCGCGCGCGGACAGCGCGAATACCGAGGAACCGCGCGCATGCGACCCGACGAAGGCGTCGGCGTGCACCGACACGAACAGGTCGGCGTGCACCCTGCGCGCTTTCTGCACGCGCACTTGCAGCGGGATGAAGTAGTCGCCGTTGCGGGTGAGCACAGCGCGCATATTGGGCTCGGCGTCGATGATGGCTTTGAGCTTGCGCGCAATGGTGAGAGTCACGTTCTTCTCCAAGCTGCCCCCGCGGCCCCTGGCACCCGGATCCTCGCCGCCGTGCCCTGGATCGATGACGATGGTCACCATGCGCGCGACCACCGGCTCTTCATTGACGGCTTGTTCCGGTCCAAGCGCGGGCACGGGTTTGGCCCCAGTCCGGGATGGCGCCTGCGCGACGGATGGCGCTCCCGCCTCGGCGTTCGATTCGGGCTTTTGCAACAGCGCCATGAGCGGATCGACCGGCACCAGCGGATAGACATCGAGCACCAGGCGATAGCCATAATCGCCTACGGGGTCGAGCATGAAAATCTGCGGCCGGACTTCGGCCTTGAGGTCGAGTACCAGGCGTACCACCCCCGGCTTGTAGCGGCCGGCGCGCATCTGTCCGATATAGGGGTCGCTGGGCAGGATCTTATTGGCGATCTCCCGCTGCACGCTGGCAAAGTCCACACCATCAAGGTCGAGCACCAGACGATCCGGGTTCTTCACCAGCAGCAATTCATGCCGGATCGGCCGATCGGCCTCGATGGTTATGCGGGTGTAATCCTGCGCCGGCCACACACGCACTGCGCTGATGCGCTCTGCCGCCCAGGTGCTTCCCGCAGCCGTCACGCACACAAGCAAAATGAGTTTGCCGAAGAACCGCGCAAGCGCTGGCTTGCCGTTGGAGGCGGGACCGTTCAGGGCGGCATTTGCACCAGTCGAGTTAAACATGCTTCGCCACTTTCGGTTCCGGCGTGGATGCTCAGGTCACGCCCATCGCCGGCGAACTCGAGCCTAAGGTCGAGGTCGGCGACAGGCAATAGTCCGGCGGCCTTTTCCGGCCATTCGACCAGGCATACCGCGGCGTCGTTGAAGTATTCGCTGAAGCCCGCATCACGCCATTCCCTTGGGTCTCGGAAGCGATAAAAATCAAAGTGGTACAAGTTTAACCTAGAAACCGTATAAAGTTCAACCAGGGTGTAAGTCGGGCTTTTTACCCGGCCGGTAAAGCCCAGCCCGCGCAACAGGCCACGCGCCAGGGTGGTCTTGCCGCTACCCAGATCGCCATATACATAGATCGCCAAGCCCGGCACGATCACCTGCGCCAAGCGCGCTCCCAGGGCGCGTGTCGCCGCGTCATCGGCCAAATGCATTTCAAGCGCGCTGTGGTTATGATTCGGCATGTCCGAAGTGACCGCGAATTACGATTACGCCCTGCTCGCCGGTGCCATCAAGGCCTGGGGGCGCGAACTCGGCTTTCAGACGGTAGGCATCGCCGACGCCGATCTCGGCGCCGCGGAACTCCGCCTCGCCGAATGGCTTGGCGCGGGTTTCCACGGCGAGATGGATTATATGGCAGCCCACGGTTTGAAACGCGCGCGCCCGGCGGAACTCCGGCACGGCACCCTGCGGGTCATCAGTGCGCGCATGAACTACCAGCCGCAGGCAGCTGCGGGCTGGTCGGTGATCGGGGCTCCCGACAAAGCCTATATCGCACGCTACGCCACCGGCCGCGATTACCACAAGGTGCTACGTAGCAGGCTTGAGCAGCTCGCCCGGCGCATAGAGCGAGAAATCGGCGCCTTCGGCCACCGCGTCTATACCGACTCGGCCCCGGTGATGGAGGTGGAGCTTGCCGCCAAAAGCGGCCTGGGCTGGCGCGGCAAACACACGCTGCTGCTGTCGCGCGATGCCGGCTCGTATTTTTTTCTGGGCGAAATCTACACCGACCTGCCGCTGCCGGCGGATGCGCCGGTCCAGGACCACTGCGGCAGCTGCAGCAAATGCCTCGACATCTGTCCCACCGGCGCCATCGTCGCCCCCTATCAGGTCGACGCCAGACGCTGCATTTCCTATCTTACTATCGAGCTGAAAGGCGCTATTCCACTGGAATTGCGGCCCTTGATCGGCAACCGCGTCTACGGCTGCGACGATTGCCAGCTCGCCTGTCCCTGGAACCGCTATGCCGAAACCAGCGGCGAGCCCGATTTCCGCGTGCGCCACGGTCTGGACGATGTGCAGCTGGTGGAACTGTTCTCCTGGAACGAGATCCGCTTTCGCGAACGCATGGCGGGCAGCGCCATCCATCGCATCGGTTTCGAACGTTGGTCGCGCAACCTTGCGGTGGGCCTGGGTAACGCGCCCGCGAGCACCGCTGTCGCTGGCGCACTGAGATCCCGCGCCGACGATCCATCACCGCTGGTGCGCGAGCACGTCGCTTGGGCCTTGCGGCGCCACGGCATTTAGCCGATTGTGTTGCGATTCTTGCGCGGACGGCGGCCCGTCCGCGCGGATCACCGATTACGCACGGATGAAAAACACATCCGCGCGTAATCGGCAATCTTGTATAAAAGCAACCCCAAGTCGCTGTTGTTTTATCAATGACCCTGTTTTTGAACGGATGTGCCTTTCATCCGTTCAGAAAGCAGGGTTGGCGCGCGTGAGCGCGCAATGGCCGCTCCTGGCACGCGTCTGAATCTAGTGCACCGTATATAATTCGATAGAATCAAGCCTTCATCATGCGACTGCACCAGCTGAAGCTCGACTTCATCCCCGAACAGGACCGCCTGCTGCTGCGCGTGAGCACCGACAATCAGCTCGAGGTGCGCCTGTGGCTGACACGGCGCGCGCTGCGGCTGCTGTGGCCGCTGTTACTGCAAATGCTGCGTTCCTCGCCGGAAGTCGCGCTGCAGAGCAACCCGCAGGCGCGCGACGCCCTGGTCGGCATGCAACACGAGCAGGCACTGCGCCAAGCCAATTTCGGCGACCCGTTCCAGGAAGCGCCGCGCGAGATGCCGCTGGGTGCCGAACCCATCCTGGTCGTGCGCATGCGGGCAAACAAGGACGACCGCGGCAACCAGGTGCTGGCGCTGCTGCCGCAGCAGGGCCAGGGCATACACCTGACTCTGGATAACACCCTGCTGCACTCCTTGTGCACGCTGCTGCAAAACGCCGTAGCCAAATCCGACTGGGAT
>DAIDTN010000034.1 GCA_027457185.1 Burkholderiales bacterium
GACGTAGAGATAGCCGTCGGCATCCTGGTGGCCCATGTCGCCGGAGTGAAACCAGCCGTCGATGAGCGCCGCGGCGGTTTCCTGCGGCGCCTTCCAATAGCCGCTCATCACGTTGGGGCAACGCACCAGAATTTCGCCGCAGGCACCTTGCGCCACGTCCATGCCGTATTCGTCGACGATGCGCAATTCGCAGTGCGCCGCGGCCTTGCCGGTGGAACCGGCTTTGCGTTCAGCGTCCTCGGCTTTGAGGCAGGCGGCGATGGGGCAGGTTTCGGTAGCGCCGTAGATCTGCACCAGCGGCACGCCGCGGGCATGCACCGCGCGGATTATCCGCGCCGCCACGATGGTCGAGCCGGTCGTGATCATGCGCAGGCTGGAGAAGTCCGCGCTGTGCCAGCGCGGACTGGCCATCATCATGTCCAGTTGCGCCGGAACCAACACCGTCAGCGTGATGCGCTCGCGCTCGATCGCGTCGAAAGTGGCCTCGGCGTCGAATTTCGGATGCAGCACCACGGTACAGCCTTGCTGCAGTGCAGGCGTGGTTAGATTGTTGAGACCACCAACGTGGAACAGCGGCAGGGTGGTGAGTATCCGGTCCTGCGGCGTGAGCTCGTGCATGGCGGCGCAGTTGGCGGCGTTCCAGGTGAGGGCGTCCTGGCTCAGCAGCACCCCTTTGGGCTTGCCGGTGGAACCCGAGGTGTAGCAGATCAGTAGCGGCGTTGCAGCAGTCAGGCCCGGGGCGCGCGCGGCCTGGCCGGCGCCGCGTTCGAGGAAATCGTCGAAGGCGATCCAGCCGGGCTGCGCCTGGTCGAAGGCGACTGCGGTCATAGGGGGCAAGGCGGCTCTGAAGGCGTCGGTCTGGGCGATGAAATGCGGTTCGACCAACAGCAGCGATGCCGGACACTGTTCCAGCATCTGCCGGTGCTCGGGACCGGCCAGGCGCCAGTTGAGCGGCATAAACAGGACGCCGAGTCGCGCGCAGGCAAACAACAGCGCGAGCATTTCCGGCCGGTTGAGGCCAAGATACGCGGCGCAACTGCCGCGCTTGAGACCGGACCCAGCCATCGCCGACGCAATGCGCTGCACCAGCTGTGCCAGCGCAGCGTAGGAAACATCGCGTTCGGCAAAGCGTATCGCCGTCCGCTCGGGCGTCAGCCGGGCATGTCGGTCGATCCATTCGGACAGGTCCATCCGTCTCCTCCTAAGCCGGACAATCCGCTAGCAGTGTCTCCATCGCAACTAGGCGGGCGACGGAGAAAATACTATGCGTCGCACACTTCCAGTACCACGGCCATTCCGGTATCCCCGGCAGCGCAGCCGGTGAACAAACCGTAACCGCCGCCGCGCTGCACAAGCTCCTCGATCAATTCGATGATCGCGCGCGTGCCCATGGGCGCCTGCGGGTGGCCCCAGACCAGCGAGCAACCATAGTTGTTCATGGCCATCAGATCGGCGCCGGTCTGCCGCGCGAAGAAAATGTCGTTCACCGCGAAAGGGTTGTGCGTCTTGATCGCGGCCAGGTCTTTGAACGTGCGGCCCGCCTGGTCCAGCGCGCGCTGGGCGGCAGGCACCGTGGCCTCCGGCATATACGCCAGCGCCGCGCGGGCCATGCCGAAACCCTGCAAGCGTACGGCGATCTTGGGATTGGTCGACAGCGCGCGCGCATTATCGCGCGTGGTGAGGACGATGGCGGCATTGCCGTCGGCAGGATGGGTCTGGGCACCGTAGGTAACCGTGCCCCTCTCGGCGACCGGCTTGAGTTTCGCCAACCCCTCCCGCGTCGATGCGGACACGCCTTCGTCGCCCTCGAGTGTGCCGACTACCTTCTTGAAATTCGGCGCCGGCACCTCGAACGGCAGGGTCATGAAACGCTTGAGAAAAGCTGCGCCGTTGTGGAGCGCGTCGCGGTACTGCTGCTCGCGGCGCAATACCACCTCATGTTGTTGCGCCGTGGTGATGCCGTGCTTGGCCGCAACATTCTCGGCGGTTTGCAGCATGGAATGCCCGCCGAGCGGGTAGCAGCCGAAGTTGTCCATCACCCAGTCTTCGGCGGCGCCGGTGCAGCCGGGGCCGCGCGGATTGGGATAATAGAGGTGCGGCCCGTTCGAAGTGCGGTCGCAGTTGACCACGAGCGCGGTGCGTGCCATGCCCACCTCGATTTCCTGCGCTGCCGCGAGCAGGGTGCGTACGCCGGTGGCGCAGGCTTGCATCAGCGTCGGGCCGCTGGCCTGTCCCGCGCCCATCATGCCTGTCAGCCAGGGCAAACCAAAGAAGGAATGTTTCTGCGGCACGGAGAATCCGAGCACGCCGTAGTCGATCTGCGTCGGATCCATTTTCCGTTTCGCCAGTTCCTTGCGCGCCACGTAGGCGGCGAATTCGACGCTGTGCAGGTTGGCGAAACTGCCCTGCCAACGGGTGAAGGGCGTGCTCCAGTAGGCACCGTAAGGGATTTCAGCTTTATAGGTCATTTCCGCGCACTCCTAATTTTTACCAAATGAGGGGAGCCGTCCCCGCATGCTCGCCTAAGCCAGAGCCACCGTGGCCTTGCCCAATTGAAGGTTCTCGCCTTTCTGGTTCTGCGCGGCGATATCGATATCGACCAGTTTTTCACCGGCGTGTTCGCGCTTGCCCGCGATTCTGCCGCTGCAGGTGATGACATCGCCCGGGAATGCCATGCCGACGAAGCGCGTCGACAGGCTGCGCAGCTGGCTTTGCGGCACCCATAGCGTCAGCAGCTGCCCGAGGAAGCCCAGTGGCAGCATGCCGTGGGCGATGATGCCGGGAAGGCCGCCGGCCTTCGCCGCTTGCTCGTCAACGTGAATCGGGTTGTGGTCGGCGCCCGCGCCGGCGTAGAGCGCAAGCTGCAAATGCGTGATCGCGGGCTTGGTAAGCGGGGGTATCGTGTCGCCGACTTTGATTTCTTCGAAAGCAACCATGTTTACTCCTCAGTTGCGCACAACTACCGTAGTGCGCAGGTCGCAGACATGCTCGCCGCGCTGGTTTTCCAGGCGGGTTTCGGTGACCAGAAATTCCAGCGCCCCGTTCTTCTTGTCGTAGATGTCGACGACTTTTTGCTGTCCGGTGACGACATCGCCGGCGCACAGATCGGTATGATAGTCGAACGACTGTTCTCCATGCATGGCGCGGCGCTTGTCGATGCCGAGTTCGTCCAGAATCATGAAAGATTGATTGGCGTCCATGATCATGGCGAAAGGGAAGGTCGGGGGCGTCGGCAGCGAACGGTAGCCGGCGCTTTTGGCGGCCGATTCGTCGAAGTATACGGGGTTGGTCTCGCCGATGGCTTCGGCGAAGCTGCGCACCCAGCGTTTTTCGACTTCCACGGTGAATGCAGGGTATTGCTTGCCGATGATGGTCTTGTCGATCATTGCGCTTTTTCCTGTTACGGGCTATTGGATCGCTTGCCGTGGTCGAGTCCGACGGCGGCAATGAAGGCGCGCTTGGCTTCCGTCAGGTGAGCGCGCATGGCCAAGGCAGCCGCGTCGCCGTCGCCGGAGGCGAGTGCCGCGGCGATGCGCTTCAGGCCGCGCAACACGACATTTCGCACTTTGGCGTTGCCGAGGGTAAGCGCGCGCAGATGTTGCACATGGTCGGCATAGAGTTCGACTGCGTGCACCAGGCGCCGATTCGGCACCAGCGCCAGCCAGGCCGAACGAAACTGCGCGTTGGCGTCGATGAAGGCTTCGTTGTCGCCGGCCTTGTGCGCGGCGGCGCTGGCGGCCAGTGCACGCATCATCGGCGCCAGCGCCGCGGCGTCATTGGTCCGCTCCGCGCCGTGGCGCACCGCTTCGGGCTCTACCAGAAACCGGACTTCGTAGATGTCGTTGACGCTCTGCATGGTCAGCGCCGGCACGGCGAAGCTGCGCCCATCGGAGGCCACCAGCCCTTCGCTCGCCAGGCGAGTAAGCGCTTCGCGCACCGGCGTGCGCGAAACGCCGAGTTGAGCCGCGAGCTGCACTTCCTGCAGCGGGTATCCCGGCAGGATCTTGCCATTGCGCAGATTGGCGCGCAGTGTCCGATAGACCTGGTCGCCGAGAGCGAGTTGGCGTTCAACCGGATTCAGTGATGGGACCAAAGACGCATCTCCGTTGCTGGGGACGGGGGCAATTTTATCTGGACACTGGATACTGTATACATTCAGGAAGGGTTTGTAAAGAGCCAAGCGCCTGCCGCGCGGCCCAGGAATTGCCGGCAACAACAGTCTGCCCGCCAAAAAAGCCGGATCGCGCTGCATCGATTGTTGGACAATGTAGACTGCAAACCCGGCCGAAGGAGACCCAACGTGAGTCGCAGCATTCTCGATGAAGCGCATATTCACCCGGCGATACGCGAAACCATCGCAAACAACCACGCCGATATCGTGAGGGAGGTGCAGTCGGCCATCGCCGGCAACGATATCGTTATCGTCGGCATGGCGCAGAATCCGTTTCCAAAGAAGGTGAGGAAAATTCTCGGCCAGCAGGGTTTTTCGTTCAGGTATCTGGAATACGGCAATTACCTGAGCGGTTGGAGGCGCCGCAATGCGCTGAAGATGTGGACCGGCTGGCCGACCTTTCCTATGGTGTTCGTCAAGGGCGTGCTCGTCGGCGGCGCCAGCGATCTGGAAAAACTGATCGAAAGCAGAGAACTTGCGCGGCTATTGGAGGCGAAGGCCTGATATAAGCACCGGGTTCGGGCCGTGCGCCGTGCGCGTTTATAATGCCGCGTAGTCCTTGTTTAGACCATGCTGGCGATCGAAAGGAAACGACATGCCCCATATCACTGCTGACGACGGCGTCAAGCTGTATTACGAAGAAACCGGCGCGGGAACACCGATCCTGTTCGTGCACGAATTCATGGGGGAGTACCGTAGCTGGGAAGCGCAGCTGCGCTATTTCTCGCGGCGCTATCGCTGCATCGCCTACAACGCGCGCGGCTATCCGCCCTCGGACGTGCCGGAAAAGATCGGAGACTATGACTTCGAGCACCAGCGCGCCGACATCCTGGCTATGCTCAACGGCCTGCATATCGACAAGGCGCACATCGTCGGGTTGTCGATGGGCGCGTTTGCGACGTTCTATTTCGGCATGCAGTGGCCCGAGCGCGCGCTGTCGCTTACGCTCGCTGGCGTCGGCTCGGGATCCATGCCCGATTCGCGCGCAAGGTTCAAGCAGGAGTCGGAAGCGGCGGCCGACCAGCTCCTGGCTGGAGGCTGGGAGAAGAGCGCGGGCACGCGCGGCGAATCGCCGACGCGGGTGCAGCTGCAAAACAAGAATCCACGCGGTTTCGCCGAGTTCATCGAGCTGGTAAAGCGGCATTCTGGCAAGGGTTCCGCGCTGACGCTCAAGGGCTACCAGGCGCTGCGCCCCTCGCTCGGTGATTTCGACGCACAGATGACGAAGTGCCGGGTGCCTACGCTGATCATCAGCGGGGACGAGGACGAGCCCTGCCTGGATGCATCGCTCCTGCTCAAGCGCCGCATGCCCTCTGCCGGCCTGGTGCTGATGCCGCAGACCGGACACGCGTGCAACCTGGAGGAGCCGGAGCTGTTCAATATGCTGTGCGAGAAGTTCTTCCATCAGGTCGAGTCG
>DAIDTN010000035.1 GCA_027457185.1 Burkholderiales bacterium
ACGCCAAGCTGTACGAGATCGGCGCCGGCACCTCGGAAATACGCAGGATGCTGATCGGGCGGGAGCTATTCAGTGAGACCAGGTGATGCCGCACTACGCAGCAGTACAGGTGCCTGCGCCCGCGGCATTTGCGATAGACGCGTCTGCTATTTGAAAGGAAAGCCATGAACGATCCGATCGTCATCGTCTCCGCCGCACGCACCCCCATGGGCGCGTTCCAGGGAGAACTGAAGCAATTCGCCGCCGCCGAGTTGGGTGCGGCGGCCATTCGCGCCGCAGTCGAGCGCGCAAGGATCAAACCGGAGCAGGTGGACGAAGTCATCATGGGCTGCGTCCTCCCTGCGGGCCAGGGCCAGGCGCCCGCGCGCCAGGCTTCGCTCGGCGCCGGCCTGCCGCTCGCCACCGGCTGCACCACCGTCAACAAGATGTGCGGCTCGGGCATGAAAGCGGCGATGTTCGCGCACGACCTCCTGGCCGCGGGCACTAACGACATCATGGTCGCCGGCGGCATGGAGTCGATGACCAACGCACCTTATTTGCTGGCAAAAGCGCGCGGCGGTTACCGCCTGGGGCATGGGCAGCTGATCGACCACATGTTCTACGACGGTCTCGAGGACGCCTACACAAGAGACGAAAAAGGCGGAGGCCGGCTGATGGGCAGCTTCGCCGAAGATTGCGCCGCCAAGTACAACTTTACCCGCGCCGAGCAGGACAAATTCGCGGTCGCGTCGCTCGAGCGCGCGCAGGTCGCGAACAAGAATGGCCGTTTCGCCTGGGAGATCACGCCCTTGAACCTGAAGGCAGGCAAAGACGAGCGCTTCATGGAGATGGACGAGTCGCCGTTCAAAGCCAATTTCGACAAGATTCCAGCGCTCAAGCCCGCGTTCAAGAAAGACGGCACCATCACCGCGGCCAATTCGAGCTCGATTTCGGATGGCGGCGCGGCGCTGGTGATGATGCGCCGCTCCACGGCGGAGAAACTCGGCCTCGCGCCCCTGGCGATGGTGGTCGGCCATAGCACCCACGCGCAGGAGCCCGGCTGGTTCACCACCGCCCCGGTCGGCGCGATCAGGAAGCTTTTCGACAAGACCGGCTGGAGCGCGGGCAAGGTCGACTTGTACGAAATCAACGAGGCTTTCGCCGTGGTAACCATGGCGGCAATGAAGGAACACGGCCTGCCGCACGAGAAGGTCAACATCCACGGCGGTGCCTGCGCGCTGGGCCATCCGATCGGCGCATCCGGCGCGCGCATCCTGGTGACGCTGATCGGCGCCTTGCGCAAGACCGGCGGCAAACGCGGCGTCGCCAGCCTGTGCATCGGCGGCGGCGAAGCCACCGCGATGGCGATGGAATTGGTTTGAGCCAGATTAACGGCGACGAAGGTCTCACATGATCCTTAGCCAGGAACAGCAGATGATCCGCGACTCGGTGCGCGCCTTCGCCGCCGAACGCCTCGCGCCGCACGCGCCGCAATGGGACCGCGATTCCACCTTCCCGCGCGAGCAACTCGCGGAAATGGCTCAAATGGGCCTGCTCGGCGTGACCGTGCCCGAGCAATGGGGCGGCGCAGGAATGGACTATGTATCGCTGGCAGTGGCGCTGGAGGAAATCGCCGCCGGCGACGGCGCGACCTCGACCATCGTCAGCGTGCAAGCGCTCGTGTGCAATATTTTCAACGGCTACGCCAGCGATGCGCAGAAACAGCGCTTCCTCAAGCCGCTGGCGCGCGGCGAGATGCTGGGCTGCTTCTGCCTTACCGAACCGCACGTGGGTTCCGACGCCGGTGCGATCAGCACGCGCGCCGAGCGCATCGGCGCCGAGTATGCGTTGCACGGGGTGAAGCAGTTCATCACCAGCGGCAAGAACGCGGATGTGGCCGTGGTATTCGCGGTCACCGACAAGGCGGCGGGAAAAAAAGGCATCAGCGCCTTCATCGTGTCCACTGACACCCCTGGCTACGTCGTCACCCGTATCGAGGAAAAACTCGGCCAGCACGCCTCGGACACCGCGCAACTCGCATTCGAGAACTGCCGCGTGCCCGCCGCCAACCTGCTCGGGCCCGAGGGCATGGGCTATCGCATCGCGCTGTCCAATCTGGAGGGCGGGCGCATCTGCATCGCCGCCCAGTCGGTGGGCATGGCGCGCGCCGCTTTCGAGGCGGCATTGAAGTATGCGCACGAGCGGGTCAGTTTCGGCAAACCCATCATCGAGCACCAGGCGGTGAATTTCCGCCTTGCCGACATGGCCACGCAGATCGAAGTCGCGCGGCAGATGGTGTTGCACGCCGCCACCCTGCGCGACGCTGCGCTGCCCTGCCTGAAGGAAGCCTCGATGGCGAAACTGTTCGCCTCGGAAATGGCGGAGCAAGTCTGCTCCGACGCGATCCAGATCCACGGCGGCTACGGCTACGTCAACGATTTTCCGGTGGAACGCATCTACCGCGATGTGCGCGTGGCGCAGATCTACGAAGGCGCGAGCGACATCCAGCGCATGGTCATCGGACGCGCGCTCGCCGCTGCTTGATCTGCAGCGGCGGTGATTATGCGCACCACACGCCGGCAATGACCCCCTAAGGCTTCAGCGCGCGGTACAGAAACGGCAGGCTGACATCCATGCGGTAATCGACGTCGGAGTGGTCGTCGTCGAATTCCTCGTAGCTGTGGCGGATGCCGGCTGCGGCCAGGCGCGCGGACAACATGCGGCTGCCGTAGTGAATGTGGTACTGGTCGCGCCAGCCGCAGTCGATGTAGATGCCGCGCAACGACTTGAGGTTGTCGCGGTATTTCTCCACCAGGTTGACCGGGTCGTGGCGGCGCCAGCTGTTCCAGCGCCCGGGCAGGGCCTCGCCGGTTTCCAGGTTGAACGGAACGCGGAATCCGAGCGGCGCCTTCGGCTCCGGGTCGTAACTCGCGGCCATGCAGATGTTCATGATGCAATGGCCTTCGGCGGCGGAGAGCTTCTCCTTCTTCCACACATGGTCGAGGAAGCGCTTGATCCGCCCGTCGTCGAATCCCTCCGCGGCGCCGCGGTAGCGCGCTGCGCGGCGCATGTCCACGGGACCGGGCTTGCGCCTGATCGCCCGATACTGCGCCAGCGTGTTGAGCGTATTCGGCCAGTCGTGCCAGTAAACGAAATCGAAGTAGGCGTCGCCCGAATGATAGGCGATTGCGCCCCAGTGCTTGGCGTATTGCATGCCGTGGATGATGGAACCGTAACCGCCGGAAGACTTGCCGAAACAGCCGCGGTGCTCGCGCCGTGCCAGCGTGCGGAACTCGGCATCGACGAAGGGAATGAGCTCCTGCGTCAGGTAGTCGGCATAGTTGCCGATCGCCGCGGAATTGATGTACTGGTTGCCGCCGAGCGCAGTGAAGCAGTCCGGAAACACGATGATCGCCGACCCCATCTTCTTCTCGTGTATGAGCCGCGCCGCGCGCTCGGGCACGTTGTCGCCGAACGGCTTCCAGCCCGTGTGCGCGAGCCCCGAGCCGGTGAACCCGACCAGGTCCCACAGCACCGGGAAGCGCCGTCCGGGTCCGCCGCGGCCGTGCTTGGTGATGCCCTGGTCGTATTGCGGCGGCAGCCACACGCCGAGCTTGCGCACATGCGGATCGCCGAGCGGGTTGCCCGCGAGGATTTTCGAAGTGTGCTCGAGCACGAACAGCGTGCCGGCCGTGCCTTTGGGACGCTTGATTGCCATGACTGCCCTCCCTGCCTTTTGTGCGCGCGAAGCGTAATTATCGCCCGAGATGGCGGCCGATGAAATCGAGCACCGCCTCGTACCATGCGACGGCGTTGCGCGGCTTGAGTATCCAGTGGTTCTCGTCCGGAAACACGAGCAACTCGCTGTCCACGCCGTGATACTGCAGCGCTTCGAACAGATTGAGCCCTTCGTTGATCGGGCAGCGGTAATCGCGTTCGCCGTGGATGATCAGCACCGGTGTCTTCCAGTTCTTGACGTAGCGAATGGGCGCATAGCGGTCGAAGCGCTCCATGTCCTCGTAGGGGTTCTCGCCGCCCATTTCCAGATACCACCAGGCCGGATGGTCGGTGGTGCCGGTGAACTGCGCCATGGTGGCGATGCCAGCGTGGCTGATCAGGCATTTGAAGCGCGCGGTCTGCGTGCCGATCCAGTTGGTCATGTAGCCGCCGAAGGAGCCGCCCATGGCCATGGTGCGTGCTGGGTCGATGTCGGGGCGCTCGGCGAGTGCATCCGCGACCGCCATCAGGTCCCGATAGCACTGCTCGCCCCAGACATTGCCCCAGATGCCCTGGATGTACTCCTGCCCGAAGCCGGTGGAGCCGCGCGGATTGGGCAGGGCCACGGCGTAACCCTGCGCCACCATCAGCAGCGGATTCCAGCGCCAGTGCCAGCCGTCCTGGTCCATGCCGATCGGCCCGCCGTGGATCCACAACAACAGCGGCAGGCGCGCTTTCGCCGCTGCACCTTTAGGCTTGAGAAGAAAACTCTGGATCGGCGCGCCGTCGGTGGAAGGCACGCTGAAGCGCTCCACCTCGGCCCAGTCATGTGCGCCGGCAAAGCCGGACAGGCGCGCGAGCGCCTGCGGCGCCGATTCCGGCCGCGCTTCGACGACGAAACATTCCGGCGCGTCGAGCAAGGTCGAGCGCAGGCCGGCAACGCGGCCATCGGCCAGCAGCGTCAGGTTGGAGTGCGCGCCGCCGCAGGCCAGGGATGTGATGCGCTCGACGTTTCCGCTGGCAGCTTCGATAGCGAACACCGCTGTGTCGCCGGCGTCGTCGGCGGTTACGAACAGCCGCTTTGCGTCCGCGCTCCAGCAGGCCGGGCCCGGCCAGCGGTCCCAGTGTGCGGCGATCTGCCGCATGTCGCCACTGGCGACATCGAAAATCGTCGTCAGCGGTCTGACTACCATTTTCGCGCTGCGCGTCATGTGCACGGCGGCGATCGCGCGGCTGTCGGGCGAGAATACCGGCGCTTCGAACATGACGTTATCGGCTGCGCCGAGGATGCGGCAGGCTTTCGATTCGATGTCGATCAGGAGCAGCGTAGCGTCGAGTTCGCGATCCTTGCCCGGGGTCTGGCGCGTGGCCACGACCCATTTCCCGTCTGCGGAAACGTCGAACGCGGGCTCGATGGCGAATTCGCGCCGCGCTTCGGGCGTGAGGTCGACGCGGTTTGCGCCGGCCGCGTCGCAGGCGATGAGATGCGTGTCCGCCATGTCGGCATTGTCGTGCAGCCAGTGATCCCAGTGACGCACCGGCTGCGTCCTGAAGCGGCGCGCGCTGGGGCCATTCTTGTCGCGCTTCGCCGCGCATTCGCGCTGCTTCTCCGGCTCGACGCCGGGGAGCACCGGCGCTAACAGAACCAGCCGGGACGCGCTTTTCGCGAAGCGGAAACTTTCCACGCCCAGGGGCTCGTCGGTGAGTTGCTTCGGCTCGCCGCCTTCGCTCGGCAGCAGCCACACCTGCATGCGCTTTTCCGCCTCCTCGTCGGGCTTGATCTCGTTCGGCTGGCGGTTGGACAAGAACGCGAGCGCGCCGCCGTTGCGAAAGCAGGGCGCGGCGTCCTTGCAGTCGCCGCGCGTGAGCTGCACCACCGCGCCGCCGTCCGTCGGCACCTTCCACAGGTCGCTCGCGTACTTGGCGCCGTCGCGGTCGAGGCGCTGCACCGCGACGGCGAGCCAGGTACCGCAAGGCGAAGCCGCGATTTCAGATACGCGGCCAAGCGCGATGTGCTGTTCGATCTTATAAGTCACAGGGTTTCCTCCGATCCTGGGTCATATAATTGACAAGCACTCCGAACTAGCTTTGCCCGAGTGCGGACAGCGAGCGCAGGCGCGCCAGCGGCGACAACCATGCCACCAGCGGCGCGAGCAGCATCGCGCCCAGCCCCGCAAGCAATATGGTCGCGCGCAGCCCCGCGTGCTCCGCGATCCAGCCGCCGGCAACACCGCCGAGCGGCGCGGTGGACACGGTGAGGCAGATCATGGTCGCCGTCACGCGGCCAAGCAGCCGGTCGTGCGTCACCGACTGCCGCAGCACCAGGTAGTTGATGAAGAACACCATGGCGCTCAGGTCGAGCAGGAACAGTCCCAAGCCGAACACCAGCGACGCGGCGAACAAG
>DAIDTN010000036.1 GCA_027457185.1 Burkholderiales bacterium
CTGCCGCGGTGCGCTGACCATGCTGCGCGCCCGCGTTCTGATTCCGCTCGCCGCGTTCGTCGTGTTTGCCGCGATCGTCGCGTTACTCGGCGTTGGTCTGACTCTGGATCCGCGCAAGGTGCCGTCGCCGCTGATCGACAAGCCTGCGCCGTCGTTCAAACTGCCGGAACTGGAGCATCCGGACAAGACGATTTCGAAACAGGATATGCTGGGCAAGGTGTGGTTGCTCAATGTGTGGGCCTCCTGGTGCGTTTCCTGCCGCGAAGAGCACAGCACGGTCCTGGCACTCGCGCGCAGCGGTGTGGTGCCGGTGATCGGGCTCAACTACAAGGACGAGCGGGCCGACGGTATCGGCTATCTGACGCGCCTCGGCAATCCGTACGGGGCAATCGGGTATGACCATAACGGCCGTGTCGGCATCGATTTCGGTGTTTATGGTGTTCCCGAAACGTATGTCATCGATAAGTCCGGCGTGATCCGCTACAAGCGCATCGGTCCAGTTACCCCGGAGGTCGTGCGTGACAAAATCCTGCCGCTGGTGAAGGAGTTGAATGGAAATGCGTAAGCTGTTCGCGCTGCTGTTAGGGCTTGTCCTCGCCGGTTCCGTGCTGGCCAAGGAAGCAGTGCCGGCCGATCCCAATCCGGCGCTGGAAAAACGTGCGGTGGCGTTGGAGGAGCAGTTGCGCTGCCTCGTGTGCCAGAACCAGACCATTGCCGATTCGCAAGCCGAGCTTGCGATGGACTTGAAGAAAGAGATCCGCGAGAAGCTGAAGGCAGGCATGAGCGAGAAACAGATTACTCAATTCCTGGTCGCGCGCTACGGCGATTTCGTGCTGTACAAGCCCCCAGTCATGGCGACCACGGTTCCGCTCTGGTTCGGCCCGTTCGCACTGTTGCTCGCGGTGGTGGCGGGGTTGTTCTATTACATCCTGCGGCGGCGGCGATTGGCAGCTGCGCAGCCCCTGAGCGAGGCGGAACAGGCGCGGGTTCAGGCGTTGCTCGATTCCTCCGAGGAGCGCCCATGATGCTGTTCTGGGCGTATGCGGCGCTGCTGACTGCAGTAGCGCTCGCGTTCATGGTCACGCCGCTGCTGCGCGGTCGCGGCAAAGGCGTCGCTGCGCTATCGCGCGCGGCTTCCAACTTGACGATATTTCGCGATCAGCTTGCCGACCTCGACGAGGATCTGGCGGCCGGCACTATTGATCGCGAACAGTGGGAGGCGGCCCGCAGCGACCTGCAACGCGGATTGCTCGAGGACGCTGGCGCTCCCGTGAATGTCACAGCCGCGCCGGTCAAACGCTCCACGGCGGTGGCTATCGTCCTGGCGGTCGCTCTGCCGGTCATTGCGGTATCAGCCTATCTGGCGGTGGGCAGTCCGCAGGGGCTGGATCCGAGCAAGGTGAGCGGGGGAGCGCCGCACGGGGTGACGCAGGCGCAGATCGAATCCATGGTCGCAAGCCTGGCGCAAAGGCTGAAGTCGAACCCGGACGATGCCGAAGGCTGGGTCATGCTGGCGCGCAGCTACAGCGCTCTGGGGCGCTTCGGCGACGCGGCAGGCGCCTACGGCCAGGCCGACGCCAGGTTTACGCTGAATGCGCAGACGCTGGCCGATTACGCCGACAGTCTCGCCATGTCCCAGGGGGAGAGTTTGCTGGGCAAACCCGAGGCGCTGATCCAGCGCGCGCTGAAGGCGGACGGCAACAACCTCAAAGCCCTGGCCCTGGCCGGAACGGTGGAATTTGAAAAGCAGCACTTCGCCAAAGCGGCCGAATACTGGAGGCAGATATTGCCGTTGCTGCCGGCGGGTTCCGAAATGGAGAATTCGATCCGCGCCAGCATCAAGGAGGCCGAGGACAAGCAGGGTGGCGCACCCAAATTATCGAAGGAGACCGCGGCGGCGGGGCCAACTGCCGCGACGAAGCCTGCAACTGCGACGGCGGCCGCCGGGAAAGAGCGCCTCAGCGGAACCATCACGCTTGCGCCGGCGCTTGCCGCGCGCGCTGCGCCGGACGACACGGTGTTCGTGCTGGCGCGGCCGGCGCAGGGTTCGCGCATGCCGCTTGCGGCGGTGCGCGTCAAGGTGAAGGATTTGCCGCTGGCGTTCTCGTTCGATGATTCGATGGCGATGAGTCCGGCGGCGAAGCTTTCCGATTTTTCCGAAGTAGTGGTGGACGCGCGCGTGTCAAAATCCGGCAACGTGATGCCCCCGCCGGGTGACCTCGAGGGGGTAAGC
>DAIDTN010000037.1 GCA_027457185.1 Burkholderiales bacterium
CTTGGAGCCGACGAAAATGTGGCTTTGCGGCTTGATGCCGAGCTCGCCCTCCAGGCTCGCCGCCGGGGCGA
The DNA here is from genome assembly GCA_027457185.1 of Burkholderiales bacterium. Taxonomy (GTDB): domain Bacteria; phylum Pseudomonadota; class Gammaproteobacteria; order Burkholderiales; family SG8-39; genus 2-12-FULL-64-23. The sequence goes on from DAIDTN010000037.1 coordinate 72, forward strand.
AGGCGATGCCGTGCGATGGCAGCGTCGAAGGGCCGGCCGAGCCGCACACGCGGCAGAAGCTGCGCTCACCGTTGTCCGAGGATGGATAGCGCACGAGATGGTCTTCGCCGGAAATCCAGCGAAAGCCCGCGGCCGGGGCAACGACGTAGGTGGCGAAAGCCGCGCCGTGATGCTTGCGGCACATCGAGCAGTGGCAGTGATTCATCGAGCTGAACGGGCCGTCCAGCTCGTAGCGCAGCGCGCCGCACAGGCAGCGGCCCTTGGCCATGTCTCTCCTCCTCGCGCCCGTTCGATACCGGCGCAGCGCGCAAGAGTAACGCAGACTCGCGCCGGCGTCGACCCGGTCGCTGGGTGCACTCGAGACCAAGCCTGGCATTGCAGTGCTGCGCAATGCGCGGTCGCGGCCGGATATACCCGGTAACGCCTATAGCATGCGCGTGCGCAAGTGCCTATCCCGCTTGCCCCGGTTGAGGAAGCAAAGGCTTGAGCGTAACCTGACTGTGCTGGACCCCGCTTTTGGGGTTTTACAAGGCCCCACGGAAGGGGCCGACTTCTTGTTAGACAGCAGCAACAGGAGCGCTCCGCGATGACTCAAGATGCAGTCACCATCCGGCTCCTCCACGGTGAACCCGCAGAGATGCGTGACCTCCAGCGCGTTCTCGAAGAAGCTCCCATGTATGCCAATCGCATCACCGGCGTACCACCGGGCCCCGCTGACGCCCAAAGCACTTACACCGCGCTTCCGGAGGGTAAGTCCTACGACGACAAGTTCGTCTTCGGTATCTACTTTGCGGGTGAGATGGTCGGCTGCGCGGATTTGATCCGTGGCTATCCTGATTTCGCGACTGCCCTTCTTGGCCTTCTTCTGGTTTCCGAGAAACGCCAGCGCCAGGGAATTGGCTACAATGCTTATGCGCTGATAGAGCAGTTCATCCGCGATTGGTGCACATGTGATCGAGTTCGAATCGGGGTTGTACGCACTAACGAGGCGGTCCGTACCTTCTGGACGCACTTGGGATTCGATCCGACCGGAGAAGTCAAACCCTATCGGTATGGGTCAGTCGTGTCCGAAACCGTAGTGCTGGAAAAGCGGCTGTCTAACAAGCCGTTGCACCCGATCCTCGGGTGCGGCGACGTTAGACCGCCCCGGTAAGGAAGTCTGGGGCGACCACTTCGACGCCCTATGGTAAGCGGAATGGCTAGCGCGATTCGCACGCAGCGCAGCCGCGCGCCGGTGGGCGTGAACGTTGGGTGGCAAAATGGGAACGGGCGTAGAATTCGTCCAATTGTCGAGGTGACACATGAAATTCACAATTGAACACTAACGCGAAGAAGACGGGCGCTGGCTTGCTGAAGTCCCCGAACTTCCCGGAGTTCTCGCCTATGGAGCCACTGCCGACGAGGCCATGGCGAAGGCGGAAGTGCTCGCCCTGCGCGTTCTCGCCGAGCGACTTGAGCACAACGAGGCCGGGCCACACCCCATCTCTATCGGGTTCGCGGCTGCATGACGTCTTGGCCGTCTTCCAAGGCCAGACAGGTACTCTCCGCGCTTTACCGAATTGGCTGGACGCTCAAGCGACAATCCGGTTCCCACAAGACGCTCTCCCGCCCTGGGTGGCCCGATGTAGTCTTTGCCTTTCACGACGGCGAGGCAATCGGTCCGCGCATGCTTGCCCGTATCGCAAAGCGCACCGGTTTGACGCCTGACGACCTATGACTGTGATGCCTTCTCAGCGGGAGGTGTGCGTGTCCGATCGTATAGCGCGAGTGGCCCTGGTAACCGGCACAAGTTCCGGGATTGGGGAGGCCGTCGCGCGGGAACTCCTGCGACGGAACTGGCGCGTTGTCGGCGCCTCGCGGCGGTCCGCCGCCATCGAGGTTCCGCGTTACACCCACTTTCGGATTGATCTCGCGAACGTGGCGGAATTGGCCGCGCGCGTGGAGGCGGCGGCGGGCCCACTTGTGGCGGACGCCGCGGTGGTTCGCGTGGCCCTGGTCAATAGCGCTGCGAATCCGGGTCTCCTCGGTCCACTGGGCCGGATCGACCCCGTCGAGATGCAAAGAGTCCACGCCGTGAACGTTACCGCCCCGGTCTGGTTGATGGGCTGGATCGTCGATCGGGCCGCGAGGAACGCGGCCGTTCGGATCGTCAACGTTTCCTCGGGTGCGGCGTCGAAAGCCTTCCCTGGCTTAGGCGTCTACGTAAGTTCCAAGGCGGCGCTGAGGATGGCAGGAATGGTATTCGCATGCGAGCTCGACTCCCCTGATCGCCCGGGCGGTCCGCATCCGGACGCGACCATCCTGTCTTATGAGCCCGGGGTCGTCGATACCGCCATGCAGGCCGCGATCCGCGCGAGCTCTGCCGAAACGCTTCCCGTCGTCCAGATGTTCAAGCGCTTGGCGGCCGAGGGCCTGCTCGCGCCTCCCGAGCGCCCGGCGCAAGAGATCGCCGATTATCTCGATCATGACAAGCACTTGAGATTCGCCGAACGACGCCTTGGCGACGAACCGGGCGCTTAAGATCAATCTGCGGCCGATCACGTTGGACCTCGCGGAAACGCGGATTGCATTATGCATATAATGTACATATGCTGACAGCATGCGCGTCAAGCACCATCCGGCGAAGGCTGCGGCAAACCTGAAGAAGCATGGCGTTTCGTTTACACGCGAAAGGAACGAAAACACTATGAGAGCTGAATACGATTTCTCCAAGGGCAAGCGTGGTGCGGTGATTCCACAGAAGGGCAAGACGCGCATCTCCATTTTTATTGACGACGTCATCCTTGATCAATTTCGGGCGCGCGCCGAAAAGGCGGGGACCGGGTATCAAACCATGATGAACGAAGCGCTGCGAGAGTACCTTTCAGAATCCGACCAGCCGGTAACCGAAAAACTGTTGCGCCAAGTATTGCGCCAGGAGATGCCAGAATACTTGCGAGGTCTAAACGCCGCATCCACGCGGACGCGCGCAAAGAGCAGCGCGCGCCGGTGATGCGAGGCGCGGGCGCTTGCGTCGGCTGGCGCCCGCATCAAGCGCTGCGCCAAGGCATAATACGGCGCGCAAGGGAACCCGAACGCCACGCAAGAACAAGGAGCCATCCGCAGGACGCAGCCGCGCAATCGAGTGAAATATTCCGCCATCGTCGACCGGCCGGTGATGAAGTTGCCGGGCGGTGCGCGCATCATCGTCTGGACCATCGTCAATCGCGAGGTTTGGGACATCGCGCGCCCGATGGCGCGGCAGGTACTGTCGCCGCCCACGGGCGTGACCACGCTGCCCGACGTGCCCAACTGGAGCTGGCACGAGTACGGCATGCGCGTCGGTTTCTGGCGCTTTCACGCGCTCTATGAGCGCCTCGGCATCCGCCCGACCCTGGCGATCAACGCGCGCGTGTGCGTCGACTACCCGCGCGTGGCGCAGGCCTGCCTGGATGCCGGCTGGGAGTTCATGGGCCACAGCTACGAGCAGGGGCCGATCCACAACGAAAAGGACCAGCCGGCGATGATCGAGAAGTCGCTGGCCACCATCGCGCAGTTTACCGGCAAGCGCCCGCTGGGCTGGCTCGGGCCGGGCCTGACCGAAACCCTGGACACGCCCGAGCATCTGGTTGCCGCGGGGATCCGGTACATCGGCGACTGGGTCTATGACGACCTGCCGACCGAGATTTCGACGCGGCACGGGCCGCTGGTGACCCTGCCCTACACCGTCGAATGCAACGACATTCCGGTGATGATGGTGCAGCATCACGAAGCGCCCTATTGGACGCAGAAATGCATCGACAGCTTCGACCGGCTGTATCATGAGGGGGCCGAGCGGCCGCGCGTGATGGCGATCGCGATTCATCCGTATATCAGCGGGCAGCCGTTCCGCATCAAGTACCTCGAGGCGGTGTACGACTACATCGCCAAATTCGACGGGGTGCTGCACTGGAACGGCGAGCAGATCCTCGACTGGTATTTGAAGGCGCGCAAGCCCGCCTGAGCGCGGGGCATTTTACCTGCGGCGAAGATCAGACGGCCAGTTCCGGCATATTGCGGAACAGCGCCAGCACCTCCGGGTTGGCGAGCGCGTCGGTGTGCGTCACCGCCATGCCGTGCACCATCGCCTTCACCGCGAGTTCCACCACCTTGCCGTTCTTGGTGCGCGGGATATCGGGCACCTGCACGATGCGCGCCGGTACGTGGCGCGGCGTGGTGTGCTCGCGGATCTGGCGGCGGATGCGCTCCTCCAGCGCCGCGTCGAGCACGAGGGCGGCGCGCAGCTTCACGAACAGCACCACGCGCGTGTCGCTGGGCTGATCGGGCGGCCATAGCTGGCCGATGGCGACCGCTTCCTCAACTTCGTCGATTTTCTCGACCTGGCCGTAGATCTCGGCGGTGCCGATGCGCACGCCGCCCGGATTCAGGGTCGCATCCGAGCGCCCGTAGACGATCATGGTGCCGCGCTCGGTCAGCTCGCAGTAATCGCCGTGGCACCACACATTGGGATAGCGTGCGAAATAGGCATCGTGGTAGCGCTTGCCGTCCGGGTCGTTCCAGAAGCCGACCGGCATCGACGGAAACGGCCTGGTGCAGACGAGCTCGCCTTTTTGCCCGACCAGCGCGCGGCCGTCCTCGTCCCACACTTCGACCTTCATCCCCAGGCTGCGGCACTGCAGCTCGCCGCGGTAGACGGGCAGGATCGGATTGGCATCGGCGAAGCAGCCCATGATGTCGGTGCCGCCGGAAATCGACGACAGGCACACGTCGCGCTTGATCTCGCGGTAGACGTAGTCGTAGCTCTCCGGCACCAGCGGCGAACCGGTGGAAATGATGGTGCGCACCGTGGCGAGGCCGTGCGTCTTGCCCGGCTTGAGGCCGCGCTTGGCGATCGCGTCGATGAACTTGGCCGACGTGCCGAACTGAGTGAAGCGCTCGGCATCGCAGAAGTCGAACATGATCGCCGCGTCGCGCATGAACGGCGAGCCGTCGTAGAGCATCAGGCTCGCCTCCGCGATCAGGCCCTGGAACAGCAGGTTCCACATCACCCAGTTGCAGGTGGTGTAGTAGAAAAAACGGTCGAGCGGTTTCACGTCGAACTGAAGCTTGTAGGTCTTCAGCGCCGAGAGCAGCGTCCCGCCCGCGCCGTGCACGATGCATTTGGGCTTGCCGGTGGTGCCCGAGGTGAACAGGATGTAGAGCGGATGGTCGAACGGCAGCTGCGCATAAGCGATCGCGCCCGGCGCGTAGGGTGCGATCCAGTCGGCGTAGCGCCGCGCGTTGGCGATGCCGGACACATCGGGCTGCACGCGCAGGTGCGGCACCACCACCACGCGGCGCACGGAGGGCAATTGCGCGGCGATGTCGCGCACGCGCGCGATCGAGTCGTGCGCCTTGCCGTTGTAGAGGTAGCCATCGGCCGTGAACAGGAGCTTGGGCTCGGTCTGGCCGAAACGGTCGAGCACGCCGTCGCTGCCGAAATCGGGCGAGCAGGACGACCAGACCGCGCCGATCGAGATCGCCGCCAGGGCGAGCACCGCCGTCTCCGGCATGTTCGGCATGAACGCGGCGACGCGCTCGCCCGCGACCAGGCCCTCGGCGCGCATCGCCTGCGCCACGCGCGACACCTCGGACTGCAGTCCGGCGTGGCTCAGGCGGCGGCGAAAACCGGTTTCATCCCAGAACACCAGGGCGTCGGTCGCGTCGCGCCGGCGCAGCATGTTCTCGGCGAAATTGAGCCGCGCATCCGGAAACCATTTGGCGCCGGGCATGCGATCGCCGTCGACGAGCACGCGCTTGCCTTTGTTCGAGGCGATAACGCCGCAGAAATCCCACACCGCGTCCCAGAACTGTTCGGGGCGGTCCACGCTCCAATCATAGAATTCCGGATAGGTATTGAATTTGAGCTTCCAGCGCCGGATCGCGCGGCGCGCGAACGCGGTGACATTCGCCTGTTCGATCAGCGCCTGGTCCGGCGCCCACATCGGCCGTTCCGACATTGCTTGCGCGCTCAGGTGACCAGCCCGACCAGGTAGGCTACGCCGTAGGAGATGGCGGCGGCGCCGATGAATACCACCATGCCGCGGGTCATACCCTTGGGTATGCCCATTTCCTCCAGATGGCGCTTGATGTAATAGGCCGCGATGAAATACGCGATCGTCGAAATGACGATGCTGCTCATGTTGAGGCTGCCCATGTTGAGGCCGCCCATGTTGAGGTTGTTCGTATTGGTGTTGTTCATGGCGCAAGCATACCCAAAAGCGGACCGGTAGTGGCGCCGATTTCGCGCCCGATATGGTGCCGCCGGCGCAGCTTCCGCTGCGCGCACGGTTCGGCATCGGGCGATGCCGCTGGCGCATGGCGCGCTGAACGCATAGCATTGGGGTTTCACGACGAGCTTGCCTGCATCAAGCTCCGCACAACACACACGGGCATGCGCATGAACGCGATGATCGGAATACTGGGCGGGATGGGCCCCCTGGCGACGGTGGATTTCCTGGGCAAACTGGTCGGGCGCACCCGCGCCAGCTGCGACCAGGAGCATGTGCCCGTGGTCGTCTATTCAGTGCCGCAGATCCCGGACCGCAGCGCGAGCATATTGCGCGGCGGCGAGTCTCCGCTGCCGGCCATGCGTGCCGGCATACGCACGCTCGAGCGCGCCGGAGCGGGCGCCATTGCGATAGCCTGCAATACCGCGCACTTCTGGTATGACGATCTCGCGCGCGACTGCCGCGTGCCATTGCTGCACATCGCCGACTGCGCCTGTGCCGCACTGGGACGCGAGGTTGCAAAGGTTGGTTTGATTGCCACCAGGGGGACGCTGGCCGCCGGCTTTTATCAGCAGCGCCTCGCCTTGCGCGGCTACGCCTGCCTGACGAACGGGCAGGACGAAGTCGACGCGTGGGTCACCCCCGGCATAAGCCTGGTCAAGGCCGGCGACCTGCGGGGCGCAGGCGCACTGCTGCAGCAGGCCGTCGCGGCGCTGCTCGAGCGCGGAGCGCAGCGCGTTATCCTCGCCTGCACCGAGATCCCGCCCGCGCTGGAGTGCGTCGCGGCGCCGCAGCTGCAGCAATGCATTGACGCGACCGCCACCCTGGCCGATGCCTGCATACAGTGGTCCCTGCGCAACGCACCGGCGGAACCGGCTGCAGCGCGTGCAGACGAAGTGGCTTGAGGACTTCCCCGGCCGCCGGGACGCCCAGCCTTTCGCGCGCGTGCCGAGCGGCGTCGAATGGCGCAATCCGCGTTGCAGCAGGGCACCGCTGCTGCCGTCCGAACAGGCTCACCCGGACGAGGGAGACCAAACTTGGACAATACCCGGGCTAATCGGTACAATCGTCCGCTCAACCAGTCCGGCCGGTCCGCCGCCGGGCTGCGCCCACAAATCTAAAGGGAGAGTCTCATGAAACGCCTCGCGTCTTTGATTGCAGCGACTGTCGCCCTTTCCGCCTTTGCCGCGTTTTCCGCGCCGGCAAACGCGCAGGGTCTCACCGGAACGCTGAAAAAGGTCAAGGAATCTGGAACGATCACCATCGGTCACCGCGTCAGCTCGATCCCGTTCTCGTACTACGACGACAAGCAGCACCCGGTCGGATATGCGATGGACATCTGCTACAAAATCGTCGACGCGGTCAAGGCCGATCTGAAAATGCCTAACCTGAAGGTCAAGCTGCTGCCGGTGACCTCGTCCACGCGGATTCCGCTGATGGCGAACGGCACCATCGACCTCGAGTGCGGTTCGACCACCAACAACGCCGAGCGCAAGAAACAGGTGGATTTCGGCATGACTTATTACGTGGTGAAGTACCGCTTCGTATCCAAAAAGTCGGCCCATATGGACAAGATCGACGACCTCAAAGGCAAGACCGTGGTATCGACCGCGGGCACGACCGACATCAATGCGCTTAACAAGCTCAATACCTCGCGCAACTTCGGCATGAATATTCTTGCCGCGAACGACCACGCCGAAGCGTTCCTGATGGTCGAAACCGGACGCGCATCGGCATTCCTGATGGACGACATTCTTCTCTCCGGCCTGGTCGCCAACTCGAAGAATCCATCCGAATTCAGCATTTCGTCGGAGAGCCTGGGTCTCGAGCCCTACAGCCTGATGCTGCGCAAGGACGACCCCGAGTTCAAGAAACTGGTCGACGACACGATGACCAAGCTGTACACCAGCGGCGAGATCATGAAGATCTACGACAAGTGGTTCATGAAACCGATCCCGCCCAAGGGAATCAACCTCAACACCCCGGTGAGCGACGCGCTCAAGAACGTGTTCGAGCACCCCACCGACTCGCCCGACCCGAGCGTCTACAAGTAGGCCGGCCGGCGTAGTTGTGCGACGGGGGCGGCAGCCCCCGTCGCATTTTGGACCTCGGGGAGCCCATGCACTACCACTGGAACTGGCGCATCTACTGGCAACAGTCGCCCGACGGTAGCGGCACGTACCTGCATACGCTGTTCGTCGGTTTGGGCTGGACGCTCGCCCTGGCACTGCTAGCCTGGGCGATCGCGCTGCTGCTCGGCATCGTCGTCGGCGTGATCCGCACCACGCCGCTGCGCTGGCTCGAGCGCATAGGCAACGCGTACGTCGAGCTGTTCCGCAACATACCGCTGCTGGTGCAGATGTTTCTGTGGTATTTCGTGATGCCGGAGCTGGTGCCGACGGCGCTGGGCGACTGGATCAAGCAAATGCCGCCGCCGTGGGGCGCGTTCGTGCCGGCGGTGCTGTGCCTGGGCACGTTCACTTCGGCGCGGGTGGCCGAGCAGGTGCGCGCCGGTATCAATTCGCTGTCGCGCGGCCAGGGCATGGCCGGCACGGCACTCGGCCTGACGCTGCCGCAAACCTACCGGTACGTGCTGCTGCCGATGGCTTTGCGCATCATCGTTCCGCCTCTCGGCTCCGAGTTTCTCAACATCATCAAGAACTCGGCGGTAGCCCTGACGATCAACGTGGTCGAACTGACCGCGAGCGCGCGCGCGATGCAGGAGTACAGCTTCCAGGTATTCGAGGCATTCACCGCGGCCACTGTCATCTACCTGCTGGTCAACCTGGTGGTGGTGCTGCTGATGCGCTTGATCGAGCGCAAGATCGCGGTTCCGGGCCTCATCGGCCCCTCCGGCGGGCCAGCGCCCGCGGGCCACTGAGGGGCGCGCCGGTGTTCAGCGGCTTCGATTTCAATGTCATCGAGCGCTCCTGGCGCTACCTGTTCTTCGATGGCATGGAGTTCACGCTGCGCCTCACGCTGTTCGCGATGGCGGGAGGGGTCGTATTCGGCACGCTGCTCGCGATGATGCGCCTGTCGAGCATCAAGCCGCTGGCGTGGATCGCGGGAACGTACGTGAACGTGCTGCGCTCGGTCCCGCTGGTGCTGGTCATTTTCTGGTTCTACTTCCTCGTTCCCTACATGGGCGCATGGGTGGTGCGCTCGGATACCCCGATCCACGTCGGCGCCTTCGCGTCCTGTCTGCTGACCTTCACCATGTTCGAGGCATGCTACTACTGCGAGATCATGCGCGCCGGGATCCAGTCGATCTCCCGCGGGCAGGTCTCGGCGGGCTACGCGATCGGGCTCAATTACTGGCAGACCATGGGTCAGATCGTGCTGCCGCAGGCGTTCCGCAACATGGTACCGATACTGCTGACGCAAACCATCGTCCTGTTCCAGGACGTCTCGCTGGTCTACGTCCTCTCGATCACCGATTTCGTCGGCGCCGCGAGCAAGGTGGCCCAACGCGACGGGCGCCTGGTGGAGATGTATACCTTCGTCGCGCTGATCTACTTCATTTCGTGTTTCGCGCTGTCGCTGCTGGTGCGCAAGCTGCAGGCGCGCATCGCCGTCGTCCGCTGATCCAACCCGGAAGGCCCTGCACCATGATAGAGATAAAAGACATAAGCAAGTGGTACGGAACCTTCCAGGTTCTTACGCAGTGCTCGACGCGCGTCAGCAAAGGCGAGGTGGTCGTCGTCTGCGGCCCCTCGGGCAGCGGCAAATCCACCTTGATCAAGTGCGTGAATGGCCTCGAACCGTTCCAGAAGGGCGAGATCCGCGTCGACGGCATTTCGGTCGGCGACCCCAAGACCAATCTGCCGAAGCTGCGCGCGCGCATCGGCATGGTGTTCCAGAACTTCGAACTGTTCCCGCACATGACCGTGAGCCAGAACCTGACGCTGGCGCAGGTCAAGGTGCTCGGGCGCAGCCAGGAGGCGGCGCTCGCCAAAGGGATGGCGCTGCTCGACCGCGTGGGCCTGAAGGCGCAGGCCGACAAGCATCCGGGCAACCTTTCCGGCGGCCAGCAGCAGCGCGTGGCGATCGCGCGCGCGCTTTGCATGGATCCGATCGCCATGCTGTTCGACGAACCGACGTCCGCACTGGACCCGGAGATGATTAACGAAGTGCTCGACGTCATGGTTCAGCTTGCCCAGGAAGGCATGACCATGATGTGCGTGACGCACGAGATGGGCTTTGCGCGCAGGGTGGCGCATCGCGTAATCTTCATGGACCATGGCAGCATCGTCGAAGACGCCACCAAGGACGATTTCTTCGGCAAGCCGCGCTCGGAGCGGGCGCAGCAGTTCCTGTCGAAAATCCTTCACCATTAAACGCCCCGGTCGTAAGGCCGAGGCGCGGCACAGTCCGCCTTTTGTACTCCATCGGGGAGACCGCAATGGTTCTGCTTGAATTTTCCATGTCGCCGCTGGACAAAGGCGACAGCCTCAGCCAGTACGTGGCGCGTTCTCTCGATATCATCGACAAGAGCGGACTGCCTTACCAGCTGACGCCGATGGGCACCATCGTCGAAGGCGAGTGGGAGGAGGTGATGGCGCTGGTCACATCCTGTTTTCGAACCATGAGCCAGGACTGCAGCCGGATTTCCACCTCGATGAAAATCGACTATCGCGCCGGAAAAAGTGGGCGCCTGAAGAGCAAGATCCGCTCGATCGAAAGCAAGTTGGGCAGAACGCTCTCGACCTGAGCGGGTGCAGGAAAGAGGCGGGGCCCGCGCATTCCTGCCCTGGCTCCCGCGCTTTGTCAGCTGCGCTTCAGCGCCTGCTGCCGCAGCGCATCCAGCGTGGTGTTGGGCGTGATCGCCTGCGGGTCGATGCGCAATTCGATCAGCGCCGGTTTGTCCGACGCCTCGGTTGCGTCCAGGGCGCGCTCGAAGGCCGCTGCGAACTGGGAGGTCTCCTCGATGAGCTCGCCGTGCGCGCCGTAAGCGCGCGCGAGCAGCACGAAGTCCGGGTTGGCCAGCGCCGTGCCGTGCACGCGCGCCGGATACTCGCGCTCCTGGTGCATGCGGATGGTGCCGTACATGCCGTTGTTGACGACGATGAAAATCACCTTGGCGCCGTACTGCGCCGCGGTGGCGAGTTCCTGCCCGCACATCAGAAAACAGCCGTCGCCGTTCCACGAAACCACGGTGCGCTGCGGCTGCACGATCTTGGCCGCGATCGCGGCGGGCACGCCGTAGCCCATGGCGCCGCTGGTCGGCGCGAGCTGGGTGCGGAACATGCGGTGCGGATAGAAGCGGTGCAGCCAGCTGGCGTAATTTCCCGCGCCGTTGGCGAGGATGGCGTCGACGGGCAGCCGATTCTTAAGGAAATCGACGATGTCCCACAGCTGCAGCTTGCCCGGCATCACCCGTCGTTGCGTCCACTCGAGGTAGTCCGCATGCGCAGACGCGGCCGATTCGCGCCAGGCTCCGGCCTCGACCGGCGCCATCGCCGCGAGCGCGGCGGCGATCTGCGGCATGCCCGAGTTGATCAGCAGATCGCCCTGGTACACCCTGCCGAGCTCTTCCGCGCCGGCGTGCACATGGATCAGCTTCTGCGCCGGCCGCGGCACCGACAGCAGGGTGTAGCCGCCGGTGGTCATTTCGCCCAGGCGCGCGCCTATCACCAGCAGCAGGTCGGCCTCCTTCACCCGCTGCGCCAGTTTCGGATTGATGCCGATGCCGATGTCGCCGGCGTAGTTGGCGTGCGTGTTGTCGAACAGGTCCTGGAAACGGAAAGCGCAGCCCGCAGGCAGGCCGTTCGCCTCGATGAACCGGCGGAGATCCGCACAGGCATTGGCGTTCCAGCCGCTCCCGCCGAGGATGACCAGCGGCCGCAGCGCCTGCGCCAGCATGGCGCGAAGCCTGGCGATATCGCTGGCGCCCGGATGCGCCACCACCTCCTGGTAGGGGTCGGTGTCGGCGGCCACCGCGGTCTGGGTGAGCATGTCCTCGGGCAGGGCCAGCACCACCGGCCCTTTGCGCCCGGACATGGCGCAGTGAAACGCGTGGCTCAGGAATTCGGGCACGCGCTCGACGCGATCGATGCTCGCCACCCACTTGGCCATCTGGCCGTACATGCGGCGGAAATCGACTTCCTGAAACGCCTCGCGCTCGACGAAGTCGCTGCCCACCTGGCCGATCAGCAGGATCATCGGGGTGGAGTCTTGATACGCCGTATGCACGCCGATCGCGGCATTGCTCGCGCCGGGGCCGCGCGTGACCATGCAGATGCCGGGTTTGCCGGTGAGCTTGCCGTAGGCCTCGGCCATGTTGGCCGCGCCGCCTTCCTGGCGGCAGACGATGAGCTTGATCGCCTCGCGCGCGTCGTAGAGCGCATCGAGCACGGCGAGATAGCTTTCGCCCGGCACGCAGAAAGCGGTGTCGGCGCCGTGCACTTGCAGCGCGTCGACCAGCAACTGGCCGCCGGTGCGGGATTTCAGTTCGTTCTTCATGGTCTGAATGGTACGGAAGAGTAAAGGGGCGCCCTAATTTTACGCTACAATTTCGCCACCATCCGCTCTCGACCGGCCCACCCATGCCAGACGATATCCAGACCCTGCGCCGCATCCTGCGCGAGAACCGCGTGATCGCCGTGGTCGGGCTGTCGGCCAACTGGTACCGGCCCAGCTATTTCGCCGCGAAATACATGATGCAGCACGGCTACACCATCGTCCCGGTCAATCCGGCCTACCAGGAAGTGCTGGGGCAGAAATGCTACGCCAGCCTGCGCGAAGTTGCGGAAAAATGCGCGGTGAAAGTGGACATCGTCGACTGTTTTCGCAAGACCGAGGAGATCCTGCCCATCGCCGAGGACGCGATCGCCATCCGCGCCAAAGTGCTGTGGCAGCAGCTCGGCGTCAAGAACGAAGCAGCCGCGCGCAAAGCCGAGGCCGCGGGACTGGACAGCGTGATGGACCGCTGCGTCAAGATCGAGCACGCGCGCCTGTTCGGGGGATTGAATTGGGCGGGCGTGAATACCAAAGT
>DAIDTN010000038.1 GCA_027457185.1 Burkholderiales bacterium
GCCGGTATCGACGCCCACCACCGCACGCGCCCCGGCGAGCAGCCCGGCCATGCCGCGGATACCGAGCGCAGGCGGCACGACTGCCTTAGGCAGCGCACGCGCGATGCGCTCGCTGCGGGCGCGTTCCCCGGCATCGCCCCAAGGCAGCATCAGGGTGTAACCCTGGCGCGCGAGTTCAGCGCCGAGCCGCTCCCACGCCGGCTCGGGCCAAAGCTTGTCGGCGCCGCTGGTCGCATGCAGCAGCACGCAGTAAGGCTCGGGTGCCAGCGATGGTGCAGCCGCAGGCGCGGCGATGCCATAGTCGAGCACAGCCGGCACCTCATAGCCCAGCGCCAGGGCGACGAGGCGCCGGTTGCGCACGACGGCGTGCAGATCGCGCGGCACCACGTGCTTGACATCGTAGAACTTCGCCGCCAAGGGCTCGCGCGCACTGGCACCGGCATAGCCGTGGCGCGTGCCGGAGGCCGCGCGTGCCAGCAGCGCGCTCTTGATCAGACCCTGGGTGTCGATGACACAGTCGTAACGCATCCCCGCCAGCGCATGGCGGAACTGGCCGAGCTCGCGCCAATGCGCAAGTTTGAGCACATCCTCGCGCCAGCGCCGCAGCGCCACCGGAATCGCGCGGTGCACGCCCGGGTGCATGCCGACGACGTCGCAATACGCCTCCTCCACCACCCAGTCGATCCGGGCGCGCGGAAAGCGCACGCGGATGTCGCTCACCACCGGCAGATTGTGCACCACGTCGCCGAGCGAAGAGGTTTTAATGAGCAGAATATTGGGCATGGGGAGGCGCTGGACGCGCTTTGTTAGAATGGGAACCCGCGCAAAATTAATTATAAGGTATCCTGCCCCTTGCCCCGCCAGCCCTTTTCCGTCGTCATCATCACCAACAACGCTGCGACGCGGCTTGGCGCCTGCCTGGAGAGCGCATCATTTGCCGACGAGATCGTGGTAATCGACTCGGGCTCGACCGACGGCACGGCCGAACTCGCCGTCGAGCGCGGTGCACGCGTGGTACAGAAGGAGTGGCTCGGCTTTGGTCGGCAAAAGCAGTTCGCTGTCGCAACCGCACGCCACAACTGGGTGCTGTGCCGGGACGCCGACGAGCGCGTGAGCGGGCCCTTGCGCGCGAGCATTCTTGCCGCACTGGCCGCACCCGCAGCGCGGGCCTATGCCATGCCGCGCTGCAACCGCTTCATGGGCCGCTGGCTCAGGCATGGCGAGGGCTACCCGGACTGGAGCCTGCGCCTGTTCGACCGTCGGCATGCGCGCTGGAGCGACGACCCGGTGCACGAAAAGGTGCTCACCGAGGCGCCGCCGGCGCGCCTCCAAGGCGACCTGCTGCACGATTCGGCCGAGACTCTGGCTAGCTATCTGGACAAGCAGAACCGCTATACCAGCATGCAGGCAGATGCACTGTTCAAGGCGGGTAAGCACGCCGGCGTGGCGCAACTGCTGCTGTCGCCGGCGCTGCGTTTCGTCAAATTCTATTGCCTGCACCTGGGATTTCTCGATGGAATTCCCGGTCTGGTGCATATCGCCATCGGTTGCTGCAACAGCTTTCTTAAGTACGCCAAGCTGATAGCCCTGCAGCGCAATAGGTAAGGAATGCCGGACATCCGCGCATCGGACCGGGAACGTTTTCACCGCCTTTCCAAAGAGGGTTTGTGGATTGTCCTGGGCCAGACAGCGGCGGTACTTGGCTCGCTGGTAGGCGTCAGATTGCTTACGGAATTGCTAGCTCCAGCGGCCTATGGCGAGTTGGCACTGGGTCTGACAGTGGCCGCACTGGTCAATCAAACGGTACTTGGGCCACTGGCCAATGGGGTAACCCGCTTCTATGCGCCGGCGCAAGAGCAGGGCGATCTCGGCGGCTATTTGAGCGCGGTTCGCCGCCTGATGTTGGCGGCGACCGGATTCATTTTCCTCGTCATCCTGCTTACGCTCGCCGCGCTGCTGACCGCAGGGCGGACGTACTGGATAGCCATCGCTGTCGCAGCCCTCGTCTTTGCTACCCTCAGCGGCTACAACGCGATTCTTAACGGCATCCAGAATGCCGCCCGCCAGCGAGCCATCGTGGCTTTGCATCAGGGAATAGAATCCTGGGTGCGGTTCTTGGTCGCCGCCGGCTTGCTGTTGTGGTTGGGCGCAAGCAGTGCGGTAGCGATGGCCGGCTATGCCATCGCCGTCGTATTGGTTCTGGGATCCCAGTATCTGTTTTTTCGCAAGACCGTGAATGAAAGCGGCGCCGCGGCGGACCCAAAACACTGGCAACGACAGGTCTGGAAGTATTCCTGGCCGATCTCGGTCTTTGGGATGTTTACCTGGGTACAGCTTGCATCCGATCGCTGGGCGCTCGAACTTTTCAAGACGACGCGAGAGGTGGGCACCTATGCGGCGCTATTCCAGCTGGGCTATTACCCAATGTCGATGGCTTCGACGATGGCGATGCAGTTCCTGGCCCCAATTTTCTATCAGCGGGCCGGCGATGCAAGCGACAGCCGACGCACGGCCGATGTGAATAGGCTGAGTTGGAAGTTGACCGGGTCTGCCTTGGGGGTGACGGGCGCGGCCTTTCTGCTAGCTCTGTCGTTTCATCGGCAGATATTTCACGTTCTTGTCGCCAGCGAATACGCGGCTGTGTCCCACCTGCTGCCATGGATGCTGCTTGCCGGCGGAATATTCGCAGCCGGCCAGACCATTGCGCTTAATCTGATGAGCCAAATGAGAACGCAAACCATGATGGCGGCCAAGATCGTCACGGCGCTCGCGGGTGTGGCGCTCAACTTCGCCGGCGCGTATTGGCTCGGCACCAGCGGCATTGTGATAGCAGCCGTTTTATTTTCCATTTTATATTTTACCTGGATGGCCGTGCTTTCGATGAGAGGCGCGCAGCAGTCGCTTCATTAATTGCGACGCGGGATTATAGAAGGTCGCGGGACTTTGAAAGGGATGCAGATGCAGGCTAACAATGGCGCGGTGTCATGAATTCTTGGGCGAAGCTATCCAGGACCTACTGGCTCCTCAGTGCGCAATTCGGCATTGACCCAAGAAAGATGCTGCGTTCGCTGCGCGGTCTGCCGCGATACGCGCGCGATTATTTTCGCTTCCGTTCCGGCTATAGCGGGCGTCTTGAACTACTGCCCTGCCTGCACGACTGGTACGAGGAAGGCGGAACGACCAAACTCGAATACTTCTGGCAGGATTTGCTGGTGGCCAGGAGGATATTCGCGACCCAGCCGGATCGGCACGTGGATATCGGCTCCCGCGTGGATGGGTTTGTCGCCCACGTGGCCAGCTTTCGCGAGATCGAGGTATTCGATGTACGGCCAATTAGCACGCAAGTACCGGGCGTAACGTTCAAACAGGCCGATTTTATGCAGCCCGCGACAGGTATGACGGACTATTGCGATTCTCTTTCCTGCCTGCATGCGCTTGAACACTTCGGCTTGGGACGCTATGGCGACCCGATCGATCCCAAAGGCTTTGAGCGCGGATTCGCGAATATGGCGGCATTGCTCAAGAAAGACGGCGTGTTTTACCTGTCCGTTCCGGTCGGAATCAGTCGCGTCGAATTCAATGGTCAACGTGTCCTGGATCCGCAAGCTATTATTAGGCTGGCCTTTGCCAATTCGCTCGAGCCGCGCGAGCTTAGGCTGATACGGCAGGGAGGCAAAGTCGAGGTGCTTGAACTGGATGAAGCGCGGCTTGCTGATCTGGCGAGTCAGCGCTATGCGCTAGGCCTGTTCACCTTTGTAAAGCGCCCGTGAATACCAACTTCACGACTGATTCGAAACGGCGAAACAGCCCTTGGGTCGGGGGAAAATGATGGGAAATATCCCCTCGCCTTGTAATACGCTCGACGGGTTCTTGGGCATATTGGTGGAGTTGCCGTGGAACGATTGAAGAAGCTGACGCAGGCGCTAGGGGATGTCGAATCCGGCTGGCCCAGGGTCGCCTCTTATTTGCGCAGGCGCGCAGGCATTTACTACCGTAAATCGTGGTCCCAGTGCGGCGAGGATCTGATCCTGCGTTACCTGTTCGACCTGTTGCAGATCGCACGCCCCAGCTATATCGACATCGGCGCGCATCATCCGTGGTATTACAACAATACCTATTTGTTTTATAGGCAGGGCGCCCGCGGCGTCAACGTCGAACCCGATCCGTCGTTGCATGCCGGCTTGCGCCGCGCGCGACGCGGCGATGTCAATCTCAACATGGGTATCGGGCCGCGCGAGGCCGAACTGGATTTTTATGTCATGTCCAGCCGCACCCTCAACACGTTCTCCGCCGTCGAAGCACGCAAGTACGTTGAACAGCACGGACTGCATATCGTCGACACCCGGCGCATCAAGGTGCAAACGTTCGCGCATACGGTAGACACCCATTTGGGGCGCACGCCCGACCTGGTTTCACTGGATGTCGAAGGCTTGGAACTGGACATCCTGCACTCTATCGATTTTTCCAGGCACCGCCCGCATGTGTTCTGCGTCGAGACGCTCAGTTACGCCGGAACCGATGGCGGCGGCGTCAAGAATTCGGAGATTCACGCCCTGATGCTTGAAAACGGATACACGCTGTATGCCGACACTTACATCAATTCCATTTACGTTGCAGCGACCAGCTGGCGCGCCCTAGTAACCAAGCAATGAACCTGTTGCCAGCCCTGATGATCACACGCAACCGTCCCGCCGGGATGCGATGCTTACCGAATTGCATCATTGTCTCCTTGCAAAGGATCGCTCGGTGGCGTTGAAATCCTGGCTCAAGGCTAACCCTCTGTTTGCATTCAACCTGGTCAATCGCGACCGCTGGGTGGCCGAGCAGGCGGCGAGCCTCGCGGCGGGTGCGCGAGTGCTCGATATGGGTGCGGGTTCCTGCCCATACCGCCCGCTGTTTGCGCACTGCCGCTACGAAACCCAGGATTTCGCCGGCCTAGGCAACGATCAGCTACGTCACGGTAGCTACGGCCAGATCGACTACCGTTGCGACATCGCCAGCGTTCCGGTCGCGGATGGGACGTTCGACGCAATCCTGTGCACCGAGGAGCTGGAACATGTGCGCGAACCGGTTACGGCGGTGCGCGAGATGGCGCGCATCCTCAGGCCGGGGGGCCGCCTAATGCTGACCGCCCCCTTGGGTTCCGGCATCCACCAGGAGCCTTACCACTATTACGGCGGTTACACGCCCTATTGGTACCGCGATTGTCTCGGCGAGGCGGGATTTTCGCAAATCAGGGTGCAGGCGAATGCCGGTTCCTTCCGCTTCTTCGCCCAGGAAGCTATTCGCTTCATTCAGACCACGCGCCCCTTCAAACTAGGCATGCCGTTGCCGCTGGAGTTGCTGTGGCTGCCATTGTGGGTACTGCTCGCCCCCTTGCTCGCGGTCGCGATTCCCCTGGCTTGTCGTTATCTGGACCGATTCGATCGGGAACAGCGCTTCACCGTCGGCTACCACGTTACCGCAATCAAAGGCTAAAGGCGTTCGCGATGACTGACTTGCGTAGTTTTGGCGATCACGACTGATGGTTATTGTTCGTTTGACCGGGGGTCTGGGAAACCAGATGTTCCAGTACGCTGCGGGACGGGCTTTGGCGGACCGACTGGGCACGGAATTGCTACTCGATACGCGTGCGTTCGCGCATGTGCTTGCGCGCCAGGCTTACACCCGCCGCGCATATGCGCTTTCGCCGTTCAAGCTGCGGGCCAGGCTGGCGACCCCGGCGGACCTAAAGAACTGGCCGGTGTGGGTGGTAGAAATCGGGATGCGGCTGCGGATCATTCGACCGCTGTTTCGCCGCTGGCATTTTGAGGACGCGATCACCTATGACCCGAGGGTGCGCACACTGCAGGAGCCGGTTTGCCTGGTTGGCTACTGGCAGTCCGAGCGCTATTTCATCGACAGCGCCGACAGGATACGTGCCGATTTTGCACTGCTGCAACCATTGAGTGACGCGAATGCGCGGCTGCTTGAAACGGCGCGCTCGGCGAGCAGCGTGGGCCTGCACGTGCGCCGTGGTGATTTTGTAAGCCTGCCTGACGCCGCGCAAGTACACGGCCAGTGCTCCATCGATTACTATCGGCGCGCGATCAGCCTAGTCAGGAACCGTTGCCCGGAATGCCGTTTCCTGGTTTTCTCCGACGATCCTGAATGGGCCCGTACCGAGCTGCCGTTGGATTCATCCGCGGTATTCGTGGCTGGGAACGAACTACGACCGGAGCAGGACCTGACGTTGATGAGCGCATGCAAGCACCAAATCATTGCCAATAGCAGTTTCAGTTGGTGGGCGGGCTGGCTGGGATACAGCCCGGAACAAATCGTCATCGCGCCTTCTCCCTGGTATGCGAGTCCGAAACGGGATGCCCGCGATCTCGCCATCCCCCGCTGGCAGTACATCAGTCGCCTCTGATTGGAAGCCATCCTGGATTCTGTTTGGATAAGCCGGCATGCCTGAAGTCTCCGTCCTCCTTCCCGTGCGCGATGGTACACGCACCCTGGCCCTGGCGATGTTATCGGTGCTGGAGCAGAGCTTTCGCGATTTTGAATTGCTGGTGCTCGACGACGGGTCGGTCGATGCTTCTCCCGATATCGCGCTCCGCTTCGGCGATCCGCGCGTGCGCCTGTTGCGCGATGGCATGAAACGCGGTTTGGCCGCCCGGCTCAACCAAGGCATAGCCGCGGCGACAGGGCGCTATATCGCCCGGATGGACGCAGATGACGTGTGTTTCCCGGACCGGTTTGCGCGCCAGGTGGCGCGCCTGAACAGTGAACCTTCGCTGGATCTCGTGGCCTGCCGGACGTTGGTCTTCGACGACAGCGGGGCCGTCATCGGTTTATCGCCGTTCCGCTTGAGCCACGAAGCGCTGTGCGCACAACCCTGGAACGGTTTCTATCTGGTGCACCCGAGCTGGATGGGCCGCGCCGACTGGTTCCGCTGCTATCGCTATCAAACCCCCGAAGTCGTGCGCGCCGAAGATCAGGAGTTGCTGTTGCGCGCCTACCCGGACAGCCGCTTCGCCGTCCTGGATGAGATTCTTCTGGGATATCGCATGGGACCGACTGCTCTGCGCAAACTATTGTCGGCCCGTCGCAATTTGCTTGCTGCGCAAATCGGCCGATTCGCGCAGCGCCGCCAATGGCGCAATCTCTTGCTCGCGATGCTGGCGACGGGGCTCAAACTGCCGCGGGACTTGCTCTTTAGCAGCGCAAGCGGACGCCGGTGGCGCGATCACCGCGGCGGCAAGGTTTCGCCCGAGACCGTGAAGGTCTGGGCGGAATTGCTGAAATTGTTGGCCGAGCGGCTGGATGAGATGAATCTGCCCCACGGGTTCGAACCCAGGGACCTGGATGAAGCGCCGGCACATGCAAGCTGACCGCCGTCGCGCGCGCATCTGCATAGTTGTCGCTGCGCCCTTGACGCTGAAGGCATTCATGCTTGGCCATCTGGAGGCCATGGCCAGGATTGCCGAAGTTTCGGTCGTGGCGGATTTCACGCCGGACGATGCGTCCTTTCCCTGGCCCGCCAAGATCACCCGCGTGGCGATTCCGGTCGCACGGCCCATCGCCCCCTGGGCCGACCTGCTTGCACTGCTTGCTTTGTACCGCTTATTCCGAGTGGAGCGCTATGATCTGGTGCACTCGATCACGCCCAAGGCAGGGCTGCTCGCGATGCTCGCCGCGTGGCTGGCCCGCGTGTCCTTGCGCTTGCACAGCTTTACCGGCCAGGTATGGGTTACCCGCGCCGGGCTGATGCGCACCCTGCTCAAGAGTTCGGACAAATTGGTCGCGCGGCTTGCCACCCACGTACTCGCCGATAGCACTTCACAGCGCGAATTCCTTATTGCCCAAGGCATCGTGTCGACTTCCAAATCGGCGGTGCTCGCCCAGGGATCGATCTGCGGCGTCGACACTGCGCGCTTTCGCCCCGATGCGGCCGCGCGCGAGCGTATTCGACACAGCCAAGGGATTCCCGCAAACGCCGTGGTATTTCTTTACCTCGGGCGCATCAACCGCGACAAGGGCGTGCTCGAATTGGCGCAGGCATTCGCCGAAGTTGGCGCCCGGCATCCGAACACCCATTTGCTCCTGGTGGGTCCGGACGAAGACAATCTGCACGCCGGGCTAAACGCCGCCGTCGCAAGCTGCGCGGCGAGGCTGCACCTCGTGGGTCTCACCGCCCGGCCGCAGGAATATTTCGCCGCCGCCGCTGTGTTCTGTCTGCCCAGTTACCGCGAAGGATTCGGCACCACCATTATCGAGGCCGCCGCGGCAGGATCGCCGGCCATAGGCTCTAGGATTTACGGCGTCACCGACGCCATCGTCGAGGGTGAAACCGGGCTGCTGTTCGAAGCGGGCAACGCGCGGCAACTGGCGCAGAGCATGGGTACACTAGCCGGTGACGCAAGCTTGCGCAGCCGCCTGGGACAGAAGGCGCGGGAACGGGCGCTGCGCGATTTTTCCGCGGCTATCGTGACCACTGCGCTGCTCGAATACTACGAAACGCTGTTGGCGCAGCGCACCGATTGACGGTTTGCTTACCTATGCTCAAGCGCGGATTTGATTTCCTGATAGCGCTGGTCCTGCTGATCGGGCTGTCGCCGCTGCTGGCGCTGCTGGCACTGGCGGTGCGCTGGAAGCTGGGCCGCCCCGTCCTGTTTGCGCAGACGCGGCCCGGGCGCCACGGGGCGCCGTTCGCATTCTACAAATTCCGCACCATGACCGCGGCGCGCGATGCGGCGGGCGAGCTGCTGCCGGACGCGGCACGGCTTACACCTTTCGGCGAATTGATGCGAAAATTGAGTCTGGACGAACTGCCGCAACTGCTCAACGTCCTCAAGGGCGAGATGAGCCTGGTTGGGCCGCGGCCGCTGCTGATGGAGTACCTGCCGCTGTACAGCGAACGGCAGGCGCGGCGCCACGAGGTGCGGCCCGGGATCACCGGCTGGGCGCAGGTGAACGGCAGGAACGCACTGGCCTGGGAGGAACGCTTCGAACTCGACCTCTGGTACGTGGAACACCGCTCGTTCTGGCTCGATCTGAAAATCATCGCCATGACGGTATGGCGAGTGCTGCGGCCGCAAGACATTGCGCAACCCGGGCAGGCCACCATGACAAAATTTACCGGCTCGCAACGCGGCAGGAAAAATTGAACGCCAAGGAAAAACTCGTCGTATTCGGTGCCGGGGGCCACGCCAAGGTGGTGCTCGATATCGTCGAGCAGCAGGGAAATTATGAAATCGCCGGTCTGCTCGATGACGACCTCACGCTTCAAGGCCAGCGCTTTTTCGGCTATCCGGTGCTGGGCACGCGCGCGGATTTGCCGGCGCTCCTGTCGGCGCAGTTGCACCACGCCATCGTTGCCATCGGCGACAACACCGACCGCGCCGCCGTCGCCGCGCAGCTGGATCGGCTCGGCTGGCGCTTCGCCAATGCGGTACATCCGCGCGCGAGCATCGGCCGCGGCGTGAACATCGGGCCGGGCAGCGTCGTCATGGCCGGCTGCGTGGTCAACGCCGACGCGTATCTGGGCGCTCAGGTGATCGTCAACACCGGCGCCACGGTAGACCATGATTGCCGCATTGAAGACAACGTGCATATCGCGCCGGGCTGTCACCTGTGCGGCAACGTGGGCGTGGGTCAAGGCAGCCTGCTCGGCGCCGGCTCCACCGTGATCCCGGGCGTGTCGATAGGCAAGCGCGTAATCGTCGGCGCGGGCTCCACTGTGATCCGCGATGTCGCCGATGAAACCAGGGTGTCGGGCTCGCCGGCGAGACCCGCGGATTGAACATGGGTCGCCGAGAAAAACCCCTGGACCCGCAGCAGCGTCTTGCACTGGAGGGCGGCGCCCCGGTGCGCACGCAACCCTTCGCCCCCTGGCCGCATTTCGCCGCCGACGAGATCGCCGCGGTCGCCACGGTGCTGCGTTCGGGCAAGGTCAACTACTGGACCGGCGAGCAATCGCAGCAATTCGAGCGCGAGTTCGCCCGCTTCGTCGGTGTCAAATACGCGGTGGCGCTGGCCAACGGCACGGCGGCGCTGGAACTCGCGTTGCATGCCCTGGGCATCGGTCCGGGTGACGAAGTGGTGGTCCCGAGCAAAACCTTCATCGCCTCCGCCAGTTGCGTCGTGCGTTTCGGCGCGACTCCGGTGGTCGCCGATATCGACCCGGACAGCCAGAATATTACGGCGGCAAGCATCGAGAAGGTCCTGACCGCCCGCACCAAGGCCGTCATTGCGGTGCATCTTGCCGGCTGGCCCTGCGAAATGGACCCTATTCTAGCGCTGGCAAAGGCGCGCGGCCTCTTCGTCGTCGAGGATTGCGCGCAATCTGTCGGCGCGCGCTATAAAGGTCGCAATACCGGCGCTATCGGCGATATCGGCGCATTCTCCTTCTGCCAGGACAAAATCATGACCACGGGCGGCGAAGGCGGCATGCTGGTCACCGATTCGCGCGCATTGTGGGAAAAAGCCTGGTCGTATAAGGACCATGGCAAGCGCTATGCGGCAGTGTTCGAACGCGAGCACCCGCTCGGCTTCCGCTGGCTGCACGAGAGCTTCGGCAGCAACTGGCGCATCACCGAAATGCAATCCGCCATCGGCAGGCTACAACTGGGGAAACTGCCGCAGTGGCTCGCGGCCAGACGCCTCAACGCCGGTATTCTCAGCCGGGGCCTCGCCGCCGTTTCCGGGCTGCGCCTGGCCCTGCCGCCCGTGCATAGCGAGCATGCCTATTACAAGTACTACGTCTTCGTCCGCCCGGAATTGCTGCGCGCCGGCTGGAATATGGAGCGCATCCTCGAAGCCCTCGGAGCCGAGGGCATACCCTGCGGCGTCGGCGCCTGCAGCGAGATTTATCTCGAGAAGGCCTTCGTCGATGCCGGCCTCGGCCCGAAACGGCGGCTGCCGGTAGCGAAACAACTGGCGGATTCGAGCTTGATGTTCATGCTGCACCCGGGGCTCACCGAGCAGGATATGTGCGATACCTACACTGCGGTCGCAAAAGTCATGCGCGCAGCGACCGCCTGAGCATGCATATCCGCAACTGGATGGCGCTCGGCCATGACGTGACCGCCGCGATGATCGCCTGGTATCTCGCCTACTGGCTGCGCTTCAATACCGAAATTCCGCAATTCAACGTCCCCAACATGCTGGGCTCCATGCTTTGGGTAGTGCCGCTTCAAGCGGCGATTTTCTATGCTTCCGGCATGTATCGCGGCATTTGGCGTTACGCCAGCGTGCCGGATCTGCAGCGCATCGCCTCGGCCGTAATGCTGTCTATTTTGGTTGTGGCCTTGGTGCTGCTGATGCTGCCACCGCAGCAGCCGCCGGTACCGCGTTCGGTGCTATTGCTCGATCCCATGCTGCTGATACTGATCCTGGGCGGCAGCCGACTCGGCTATCGTGTCTGGAAAGAACGCCGTTTGCGCAACGTACTCGGGTCTCCCGGAAGACCGGTGGTGATCCTGGGAGCAGGCGACGCTGCTGCGGACCTGCTGAAAAATCTGGCGCGCGCCGGCGACTGGCGCGTGCTGGGCCTATTCGACGACAACCCGGCCAAGCGCGGCCGCCGGATTCAGGGCGTGAATGTCCTCGGCACGCTCGACGATCTGATCGACCTGGCGCCGCGCCTGGGCCTTGAACGGGCCATTATCGCCATGCCCGGTTCGCATCAGGCGCGCCGGAGCGCGCTGGAAATCTGCCGCCGCGCCGGAGTGCAAGCCCTGACCGTTCCGTCCTATCAGGATCTGATGAGCGGCAAGATCACGGTTTCACAAGTGCGCAACATCGAACTGGACGACCTGCTCGGCCGCGACCCGGTACTGCTCGACGAGAGCCGCCTGCAAGAATGGATTCGCGGCCGCAGTATTTTCGTCACCGGCGCCGGCGGATCGATAGGATCGGAGTTGTGCCGGCAGATCGCGCGCTTCGAGCCGGCGCAGCTGGCGCTGTACGAGCACAACGAATTTGCGCTCTATCGCATGGAGCAGGAATTCGCCGGGCAATATCCCGGAATCGAATTGAACTGCATCATCGGCGATGTCAAAAACGCCGCGCGCGTGGCTGAAGCACTCGCCACGTACCGCCCGCAACTCGTGTTCCACGCCGCGGCCTACAAGCATGTGCCGATGATGGAGGAGGGCAACGCCTGGGAGGCGATCCAGAACAATGTGCTCGGCACCTGGCGCGTGGCCGAAGCCGCAATCGCCCACGGCGTCGAAAAATTCGTGCTCGTCTCCAGCGCCAAGGCGGTCAACCCGCCCAATGTGATGGGCGCGAGCAAGCACCTGGCGGAAATCGTCTGTCAGGGATTGCAGGCCGCGAGCGCGACCCGCTTCGTCATCGTGCGCTTCGGCAATGTGCTTGGCAGCACCGGCAGCGTGGTCCCGAAATTCCGCGAGCAGATCGCGCGCGGCGGCCCGATAACCGTAACGCACCCGGAAATCACACGCTACTTCATGTCGATCCCGGAAGCGGCGCAGCTGGTGCTGCAGGCGGGATTCATGGGGACGGGAGGGGAAATATTCGTGCTCGACATGGGCGATCCGGTCAAAATCGTCGATCTGGCGCGCGAACTTATCCGGCTGTCCGGCTACGCCGAGGCGGACATCGGCATCCAATTCACCGGCCTGCGGCCCGGCGAGAAGCTGTACGAGGAACTGCTCGCCGACGGCGAGCGTACCCTGCCTACGCCCCACCCAAAATTGCGCATCGCCAAGTCGCGCGCCATACCGGATTCCCGCTGGATGGAGGACCTTCTGGCCTGGCTGCAGCGGGGAAATCCTGGAGCCGAACAAGTGCGGCAGCAACTCGCCGCGCGCGTGCCCGAGTACACGCCCCAGGTCAGGACTGCTGCAACTCCCGCAATGCCTGCAACGCCGCAGCCAGGCTGACATCCGCCGCATCGCGGCTCTCAGGCTGCAGCAGCCGGTAAGGCACGCCCCAGGGATGCCAGCGGGTCGCATCCGAGTCGCCGAAAAAACACAGGATGGGCTTGCCCAGAGCGGCGGCGATGTGCATGGCGCCGCCATCGCTGCAGATCACACAGTCCGCAAGCGACAGTGCCGCCGCCAGATCTCTCAGTTCGTGCGTCGGATAAGCCGCAAGCGGCAGTGTTCCGGCCGCGCGTATGAGCGTTTGCGCCTTGGCGTCGTCGCCCGGGTGCTGCGGCTGGTCGCTCGCGCCGGGCGACCATAGCAAAAGAAACCTTGCCTCCCCGCTCAGGGCATGCATCAACTCGACAAAGCGCTCGATGGGCCAGCGCTGGCTGGGCTTGCGCGCGCTGATGTGCAGCGCAATGAGCTTACGCCCTGCAAGGCGCGCGCCAATGGCTGCGCTCGCGCTCGCGCGCGCAGCCGCGTCCACCGCCACGCTGAGCTTGCCTGCCGTGCCCTCGATACCGAACAGCTGCGCCAGCCGAAATACCTCTTCCACCTC
The DNA here is from genome assembly GCA_027457185.1 of Burkholderiales bacterium. Classification (GTDB taxonomy): domain Bacteria; phylum Pseudomonadota; class Gammaproteobacteria; order Burkholderiales; family SG8-39; genus 2-12-FULL-64-23. The sequence continues at coordinate 13,435 of DAIDTN010000038.1, forward strand.
GTGCAGCGCCACCGCCGTTTCACGCGGCAGGGCCATGTCCACCATCCCCGAAGGCTCGGCATAGCCGGCAATGTGCGCCGGTGCGATCCATCGCGCCAGCCGCAGCGCACTCGCGCCCGGCTGCGACGAGGCGAGCAACACGCAATCGAAATGCTGCGCGCGCAGCTTCCGCATCAATACTAGCCTGTCCCAATAGACCGACACCCGGCTCTGTCCCGGCATGCGGTGCTTGGCCTTGGCGTAGGCGTATAGCGCGTTCAGGTCGGGATGCCCTTCGAGCACTTGCCGGTTATAGGTATTCACCAGCGCGGCGATGTGCGCACGCGCAAAGCGCCGGCGCAGCGCGCCTATCAGAGGCGTGGTGCAGACCAGGTCGCCGATGTTGTCGCGGCGGACGACCAGTATCTTCAGCGCCGGCGAGTCAGGCAGATTCACAGCGCGCAAGGGGATGGTTGCGCGTCGGCAAGCTTGACCCAGTCCGTGATCGCCTCGACTTCAGGCATCCAATTCATGTTTATCCAGCCAGATCAACAGCACCAGAAAAGTATAGGCGAGGCGCCGGGAGGCATTGCCGATCTTGGCGTCGTTCCAGAGAGCACCTAAGGCGTTTCTATCGAGAAAGGGCGCGATCTCCTGGCTGCGGCCAAATAATTCGTCGCCAACATTTTGCCATTGCCCGTTGAAATACGTTTTGAGCGGGACGGAAAATCCGTGCTTGGGACGATTCCACACCTGTTCCGGCAAGTGCTGTTGCGCCAGCCGGCGCAGGATGACTTTTCCGCCGGCGCCATCGAAATGAACTTGCGCGGGAAGCGTGAGCACCCGGTCGAGAACCGTGTTGGCCAGCATCGGCACGCGCACTTCCAGGCTGTGCAGCATGCTGGCGCGGTCGGTTTTCGCCAGGCAGTTTTCGCTGAGATAGGTCCACAGGTCGGCGCGCATCAGGCTGCCGCTGTCGATATGTCCGCCAAAGGCGAGAGCAAGCTGCCGCCAGCCCTCCAGCGTATGTTCCTGCCGGCAAGCCGGCAACACAGCCGGCACCAGATAGCGTTTGAGACTCTTGCGCGAAGTCGCGTAGGGACCGAGCTCGAGCTTGCGGTAGAGCAGTAGCTCCTGCCCCGCGAGGCTGCGTCGCAACAATGAACCCGGCATCAGCCCACGGACGATCAGGGCGCGCAACGCCCGCTTCGCCAGGCCGTCCTGGCTCCGGCCTCATTCCTGCAGCATGTGCGTCAGCTGCCGCCGGCCTCGTGGCTCACTTACCACGCGCCTTCGCGGCAACTGGCGATCAAGCGTTACTGGACGATTCCGTCGGCGTCGGAAGCGCATCCGCCCGGGCCGGATGAACTTGCGCAAGAGTTCGATCGGCTCCTGCAGGACAGCGTGCGCAGCCAGATGGTTGCCGACGTGCCGCTGGGCGCCTTCCTCAGCGGCGGCATCGACAGCAGCCTGATGGTCCA
>DAIDTN010000039.1 GCA_027457185.1 Burkholderiales bacterium
CCGCTGCCGAAAACCTTTAATGCACCATGCTCCCCGACCGCATTGGGGCGGTTGAATATCCAGTTCTGCCAGGCCGACAGCCGCGCGAAAATGCGCGTCTCCATGGTTTCGGCGCCGGTGAATCTCAGGCTCGCCTCCATGCCGGTGAGCGCGTCGGGCGACAGGCTGGTGCGCTCCTCCAGCGCAATGCGCACTTCCTCATCCCAGTCTAGATCGTCCGGCGTGAAGGTCACGAGTCCGAGTTCGGACGCGTCGTGCGCGTCGAGCTTCTCGCCGATGACCTGGCGCGCCTCCTCCACCGGCTCCGTGCGTCCGCAATAGCGCGTGGCCAGGCGGGTGAGGTGGTTCACCATCGGATAGCTGCCGAAGTTGAGTTCGGACAGGACCATGCGCGGCGCCTTTTCCGGGTTGTCGGGCAAATGCAGCATGTAACCGCGGTCGGCGGCGAGGGCGATTTCGGCCAGTGTGCCGGCAAAGCAGGAGCCCGTATCGACGATCGCAAACAGGGTGCGCGAAGTCACGTCCAGGCGCGCCAGCGTGCGCCGCAGCAGGCCCAGGGTCTCGCGCACGAACCAGTGCGCGCGCTGCTTGGCCAGTGTGGCGTCCACGGCGAGCACGCGGTCGATGTCGCCGCGGGTCTTCAGTTGCCAGGTGCCGATCTCCGTTTCGTTGGTGCGCAGCATGAGAATCGCGTCATCCAACTCGCGCGCCATCTGCAGCGGCCACCAGGCGACGCCGGCTTTGAGGATGCCCTCGATTGCATCCGGCTGCGCCTGTTTCGGCCCTGAAACCGTGAGCGTGGCCGTGCGTGCGGCGCGGTCGATGACCGCATCCACGTATTCATAATGGTAGCCGCTCGCGTCGATCGCGCACTTGAGCGGGGTGAGGGTGATGCCCGAAGTCCGGGTTAAGCCCGCGGCATCCTGCGGCCGGTCGCTCGCGCCTGCCAGGCGTTCGGCATGTTCCTTGACCGCCTGGGCGAATGCCTGCGGCTTCGCGCTGTGGTCGACCAGGCCCCAGTCCTTGGCGCGGTCGGCGCGCACGCCTTCGGTGGTGGTGCAGAAAAAATCGGCCAGGTCGCGCCGCACCTTCCTCTTGTCGGTGATGCGGGTGAGCCCGCCGGTGCCCGGCAGCACGCCCAGCAGCGGCACCTCGGGCAGGCTCACCGTGGAGGAACGGTCGTCGATCATCAGGATCTCGTCGCAGGCGAGCGCGACTTCGTAGCCGCCGCCGGCGCAGGTGCCGTTGACGGCGGCGAGGAATTTGAGCCCGTCGTTGCGGCTGGAGTCCTCCATGCCGTTGCGCGTCTCGTTGGTGAATTTGCAGAAATTCACCTTCCAGCCGTGCGTGGACTGGCCCAGCATGTAGATGTTGGCGCCGGAGCAGAACATGCGCTCGCGCGCCGAGGTCAGCACCACGCAGCGCACCTCGGGGTGCTCGAAGCGGATGCGGTTCAGCGCGTCGTAGAGCTCGATGTCCACGCCGAGGTCGTAGGAGTTGAGCTTGAGCTTGTAGCCCGGTTTGATGCCTTTGTCCTCGTTCACGTTCATCGCGAGCGTGGCAATCGCGCCGTCTATGCTCATGCGCCAGTGGGCGTAGCGCTCCGGATGCGTTTCGAAAGTGATGACGGCCGGGGCCGCGGTCTTGGTCATGGATGCTTGCATGGTTTCTCCTGGTGGTTCAAGCTGCAACAGCCTTACGCAGCTGCTGCAGGCTTTTTTCAATGCTCTTGTGTGCGGTATCGATGGTCACATCGGCGCGGCCATAGAGCGCGTTGCGGCCGCGCAGAATGCGGTGCAGGTCCTGCATGGCTTCGCGGTTTCCCGTCATCGGCCGGGTATCGCCCTGGGCTACTACGCGCGCCATGTGCTCCTCCGGCTGCGCCTTGAGCCAAACGGTGCGGCAGGTCGAGAGCAGCAGGTCGTAGGTGCCCGGCTCGGACACGATGGAGCCGCCGGTGGCGATGACCGCGCGCTCGTTATTCTTCACTGCGTTCTCCAGGCAGCGCCGCTCGTAGCGGCGATAGCCGGCCTGGCCGTAGAGCAGGAAGATTTCCGACAGGCTGGTGCCGGCCTCGCGCTCGACTTCGCGGTCGAGTTCGATGAAGGGAACCTCCAGCTCTTTTGCCAGCCGGCTGCCCAAAGTGGATTTGCCCGCGCCGCGCAGTCCGATGAGAGCGATGCGCCGCATGCGGTCGGTATGCGCTGCGCCGTAGTCGCGCATGAGCTGCGAGCGTACTGCGGAGAGTTTCTGCGCCGGCAGTCGCTGCAGGAACTGTTCGATCAGCGTCAGTTCCGCCGGCTGCTCGGGGCCCTGCTGCAGCAATTCGGTCAGGGACAGATTCAGCGCCGCGGCGATCCTCTGCAGCAGCAGCACGGAAGCGTTGCCCTGCCCGGACTCGAGCTGGGCGAGGTAGCGTTCGGACACGCCCGAATCGTGCGCGAGGATCTTGCGCGTCATGCCGCGCCGCGCGCGGGCGTCGCGCACGCGCTCGCCCAGAGCGCGCAGGAACGCCTCGTCCGCCGCGGCGGCGATTCTGGTTTTCTGGGGAGTGTCGCGTGCGCCCATAGTCGTCATGTCCTGAACGGCATTATAATGCTTACCAAATGAAAGGACGGCATTATAATGCAGATTCGCGAATTTGCAAGCAGCAGAGAGTAAAATCAAGCACAGAGGTAAAAGTAAAAACCAACCTGAAGAGGAGAGACTTTCATGAGCAAATCCCTGCGTATCCTGCTGGCGCTGTCCCTGGCCGGCGCTGTCGCACCTGCGCTGGCGGACATCAACGTCGGCGTAACCCTGTCGACCACCGGTCCAGCCGCGTCGCTGGGCATCCCGGAAAAGAACACCGTCGCGCTGCTGCCGAAGAGCATAGGCGGGCAGAAAGTGAATTACATCGTGTTGGATGACGCCACCGATCCGACGGCCGCATCCCAGAACGCGAGAAAGCTGGTGTCCGAAAACAAGGTGGATGTCATCATAGGCGGGAGCATCACGCCCTCATCGAGTGCGGTGCTGGAGGTGGCGGCGGAAAGCAAGACCCCGCAGATCTCCCTCGCCCCGTTCGCGCCCGCAGCCGACAAGGCCGCGTGGGTGTTCCAGATGCCGCAGGATTTCGGCATTATGGCCGGCGCCATCGCCAAACATATGGTGGCCAACGGCGTGAAGACCGTCGGGTTCATCGGCTACAGCGACGGCTACGGCGAACTCTGGCTGCGTGAAATGAATCGCGCCGCCGCCGCGAATGGCATCAAGATGGTCGCGGTCGAGCGCTACAACCGTCCGGACACCAGCGTCACCGGCCAGATTCTCAAGATTATGAGTAAGCATCCGGATGCGGTGCTGGTCGCCGGTTCGGGCACGCCCGCGGTGTTGCCGGAGGCGACGCTGGTCGAGCATGGCTACAAAGGTCGTATTTACCAGACCCACGGCGCCGCCAACAACGATTTCCTGCGCGTGGGCGGCAAAACCGTCGAAGGCACCGTGCTGCCGGTCGGACCGATCCTGGTGGCGGAGCAATTGCCCGACAGCAACGCCAGCAAGAAAGTCGCGCTGAACTACATCAAGCTCTACGAGGCCGCGTACGGCGCCGGCACGCGCAATGCCTTCGGCGCGCACGCCTGGGACGCGGGGCTGCTGCTGCAGCGTGCGATCCCCGTAGCCCTGAAAAAAGCCAAGCCCGGAACACCCGCGTTCCGCGAGGCGCTGCGCGAGGCGATGGAAAACGTGAAGGATATGCCTGCGGACCACGGTGTGTTCACGTTTTCGCCCACCGATCATAAAGGTCTGGACGGCCGTGCGGTGGTGATGGTGCGCGTCGAAAACGGCGCCTGGAAACTGCTGCACTGACACCTCAGCCGGCACCCGTCACGATGCCGGCTTAGGAGGAACACCATGACAACGCCGATGCAGTTGCAGCAGCTGGTCGAGCCGGTCGCACATTTTGCGCAGGGTCGCGCCCTGGATGCGGCACTGCAGGGTGAACTCAATCTGAAGTTTCCTCCGGATGGCGGGCAATTTCAGCGGATTCGCGAAACCTGCCACGCCGGCATCGCCGCAGGTTGGCTGTGCGGCGAGGGCGATGGCAAGCGGCGCTTCGGCCGGATTTTCGAGGCGGGCGAGGCGCTGCATGGATTCAGCGTCGACGTGGTCGATATCACCGACCTCGTCGGCAACCATCACCGTCATCCCACCGGCGAAATCGACATGATCATGCCGGTCGACGCCGCGGCCAGGTTCGATGACTATGGTGCGGGTTGGCTGGTGTATCCTCGAGACTCGGGGCACCGGCCGACTGTGAGCGGCGGCCGCGCGTTGATTTTGTACCTGCTGCCCGAGGGCAGGATCGAATGGACTCGAGAATAAGAACGGAGCGAGGAGAACCTCATGCCTGGACTATCGTCCGCCGATCATAGCGTCAGTCCGCCGAGAATTACTATCCCGCGCGACTACAACGCCGCGTACGATCTGCTCGAGCGCAATCTTCGCGCCGGGCGCTCGGGCAAGGCCGCATTCATCGACGATAGCGGCAGCACCACCTACGGCCAACTGGCCGAACGCGCCAACCGCGCCGCCAATGCGTTGCAGGGCCTGGGCCTGGCGCTGGAAGATCGCATCATGCTGGCGCTTCTGGATACCGTCGATTTCCCCAGCGTATTTCTCGGCGCGATCAAAGCCGGCATCGTGCCCATCGCCGGCAACACGCTGCTGACCACGTCGGACTACGAGTTCATGCTCAACGACAGCCGCGCCGAGGCGCTGGTGGTGTCGGAGCAGCTGCTGCCGACATTTGCGCCGCTGCTCGATCAGGCTGGCGGCAAGCTGCCGTTTCTCAAGCATGTGATCGTGTCGGGCAAGGACGCGCACGGCAAACTGTCCTTGGCGCAGCTGATGGGCAAGGCCAGCGCGACCTGCGAGCCGGCGCCGACCACCTGCGACGACGCCTGCTTCTGGCTGTATTCCTCGGGTTCGACCGGAATGCCCAAAGGCACCGTGCATATGCATTCGCATCTGATCCAGACAGCGGAACTCTACGCCTGGCCGGTGCTGGGGATACGCGAGGACGACCTCGTGTTCTCGGCGGCGAAACTGTTCTTTGCCTACGGCCTGGGCAATTCGCTGACCTTCCCGATGTCGGTTGGCGCCACGGCCATCCTGATGGCCGAGCGCCCGACGCCGGCCGCCGTGTTCCAGCGCCTGCAACAGCATCGTCCGACGATTTTCTACGGCGTGCCCACGCTGTTTGCGGCGCTGCTTGCAAGTCCGGACATCCCCAGACGCGAAGCGCTCAATCTGCGCGTTTGTACCTCGGCGGGCGAGGCCCTGCCGGCGGACATCGGCGAGCGCTGGACCAAACACTTCGGCGTGGAAATTCTGGACGGCATCGGATCGACGGAGATGCTGCACATTTTCGTGTCCAACCGGCCGGGCGAAGTGCGCTACGGCACCACCGGCAAAGCCGTGCCGGGCTACGCGCTGCGCGTCGTGGACGATGCGGGCAATCAGGTGAAAACCGGCGAGATCGGCGAATTGCAGATCAACGGCCCCACCAGCGCCGCCTGCTACTGGAACAACCGCGCCAAAAGCCGCGCCACCTTCATGGGCGACTGGACCCGCAGCGGCGACAAGTACACCGTGGACGAGGCGGGATACTATACCTACTCGGGCCGCACCGACGATATGCTCAAGGTTGGCGGCATCTACGTCTCGCCGTTCGAGGTCGAGGGCGCGCTGCTGACGCATCCGGATGTGTTCGAGGTGGCGGTGATCGGCCAGCCGGACGAGGACCAGCTGATCAAGCCCAAGGCTTATATCGTCACCAAGCCGGGCGTCACCGGCGATGCGGCGCTGGCCGAGCGTTTGCAGCAGCACGTGAAGGCGAAGCTCGCGCCGTACAAGTATCCGCGCTGGGTGGAGTTCGCGAGCGAACTGCCGAAAACCGCAACCGGAAAAATCCAGCGTTTCAAACTGCGCGCCAAGTCGCAAACGGATATCAAGTAGTCAACATCCGACCGCGCAAAGTCGACTTGAGCATGAACAAAGCTTTCGACCGGCGCGCTTTTCTTAAAATCGCCGCCGCGACCGGCGTCGCCAGCCTGCCGGGTTTCGCGCTGGCGCAGGGCGTGAAACTAAAAATCGGCCCGATGCTGCCCTACACCGGCACTTTTGCGCAGCTGGGCGTGGCCATCATTAACGGGTTCAAGCTGGCGGTGGCGGAATCGGGCGGCAAGCTCGGCGGGCGCGAACTGGAGTATTTCATCGTCGACGACGAATCCGATCCCGCCAAGGCCACCGACAACACCAACAGGCTGGTTACCCGCGACAAGGTCGATGTGCTGGTGGGCTCAGTGAACTCCGGCGTTGCCATGGGCATGGTGAAGATTGCGCGCGAATCCGGCACGCTGCTGATCATCCCCAATGCTGGCATCGATGCGGCCACCGGCGCGATGTGCGCGCGGAATATTTTCCGCACTTCGTTCAGCAACTGGCAGCCCGCCTATCCGATGGGCAAGGTGCTTGCGGGCCGCGGCGTCACGAAGGTCGTCACGCTCGCCTGGAACTGCGCCACCGGCACGGAATCGATCGACGGCTTCAAGGAAGGCTTTACCAAAGCGGGCGGTACCATTGCGAAGGAACTTTCGCTGGCGTTCCCCAGCGTCGAATTTCAGCCGCTGCTGACCGAGATCGCCGCGATCAAGCCCGATGGCGTGTTCGTGTTCTTTGCCGGCGGCGGCGCGCTCAAGTTTCTGAAGGACTGGCAGGCGGCCGGACTGAAGGGGAAGATTGGGCTGTACGGCACGGGTTTCCTCACCGATGGCATCCTCGAAGCCGCGGGCAATGCGGCCGAGGGCATAGAAACCACACTGCATTACGGCGACGGCATCGAGACGCCCAAGAACAAAACCTTCCGCCTCAATTACGCCAAGGCATACAAGTTGCAGCCCGACGTCTATGCGGTGCATGGTTACGATGCCGGCCTGTTGCTCGCGGCCGGCTTGAACGCCGTGAAGGGCGATATGAACAAGAAAAACGAGTTGTACGCCGCAATGGAAAAAGCCAGGATCGACAGCCCGCGCGGCGCATGGACCATGTCCAAGGCACACAACCCGATCCAGGACATTTACCTGCGCAAGGTGGTGGGCAAGAAAAACAAGGTGATGGCCGTGGCCTACAAGGCGCTCGCCGACCCGGCGCGTGGTTGCAAGATGGGCTGAGGCGAAAGCCGCAGTGGGTTTTATGCAGATCGCGGGGCCGGCGCAAGCCGGCCTTTGTTTGAGACTGCCCGGCGTTGTTGCAGGGTTCCAATCTTGGATAAGAACAGCCTCAAGCGGTTGTTGCTTTTTTCAATAACCGTGCTTTCTGGACGGATGCGATTTTCATCCGTCCAGAAAGCACGGTTGGCGCGCGGAGCGCGCAATAACCGCCTGCCGACATCGGCGGACGCAGGTGGGTAGCTCGAGCTGCAACGATAGAACTTGCGCGGACGGCGGCCCGTCCGCGCGGATCGCCGATTGCGCGCGGATGAAAACCACATCCGCGCGCAATCGGTGATCTTGGATAAAAAGCAATCCCGGGGCCTTGGCTGCTCTTGGCCGTAACCGTAAAACTGGAATGTCGGTTGGCGCGCGCCTTTTCAGCTCGGCAAATTCAGCCGACACGCGCGGCCTGCGCCGGCTTCTTCGGTTGCTTGGGTTTCTTCTGTTCCCGTTTTTGCCTGTCGCGATTGCCCATGGCTAGTCTCCTTTCGTGGCGTTAATCAAAAACCTTCCTGCACTTTCGGCGCGACGCATTGGAACCCGTCGCTGTCCTGCGGCTAGGATAGCGCGAATTGGGGGAGGACATACAGAGGTGCATCGGCTAGAAAAACACATGGTACGGTGCTGCCGGCCCGCGCGCACCGGCTAAGGTGGGAATGCCCGGTTCTACGACGGGCGGTTCTCAAGGTATGCCGTAGGCGGGTTCGACCCCGGCTAATGCATCGCTGCGGCGGAAAAATGAACAATTCCACTGCTTGATCCCGGCATCGCCCGGCGCGAAGCAGCACTTAAGACTGGATCGATGTTTGCGCATTGCCGGCGGCGCGGCGCTGGCGTTCGATCAGCTTGAGCATGGTGTCCACGGTGATCGAGCGGAAGGTGGCTTTGGCGATCTCGTCGACCTCCGCCATCACCGCGCCCAGCGCGCGGCCGACGTCGCTTGATGCATCGAACTCGTCGCTTTCGCCGGTGCGCGTGCTGATGTTCTCGAACAGTTCGATCACGTCCATCAGCGTCAGTCGTTTGGCGTTGCCGCTGAAGCGGTAGCCGCCGCCTACGCCACGCGCCGATTCCACCAGGCCGGCGCGGCCCAGTTCGCGCAGAACCTTGGCCAGGTGGTGGGTGGAGGCGCCGTATTTTTCCGCGATTTCCGCAGCCGAAAGCTGCCGTCCCGGATTGGCCGCGAACTCGAGCACGCTGTAGAGCGCGAGGCTGGTGCCTTTTTGCAATTTCATCGACAGAGCCCGGCCATCAGTCCAGGTCCTTTTCCAGCGGGATGAACGGCGCGGCCATCATGCCCTGGCTGCGAAAGAACGACAGCACCAGGCCGTTGTCGCGCGCGAGCAGGGTGCGTACCTTGTTCACGCCGGCGTGGCGAAAGCCGTCGCAGATCGCCTCCAGCATGCGCGCACCGACGCCGGCGAGGCGGGCGCTGGTGCGCACGCTCAGGCCGAACACCCAGCCGCAGGGCGCGGAGCCGAATTCCCAGTCGCGCACTTCGCCGATGATGAAGCCCTGGATGACGTCGCCGGCCTCGGCCACCAGAAACAGGCGCTGCCGCGTGCGTCCGCCGCCGTAGCGGTGGAATAGCTCGTACCAGTAGTCGGTTTTTTCCAGGCCGGTTGCCTCGGTATCGATGGCGATCACCTGCCCGAGGTCGTCTGTCTCTACCGGCCGCACCCGCAGTTCGGGGGTGCCTGCGCCCTGTGCCTGGGGTTTGCTCATGCCGCTTCCCTGGCCGCGCCCGCGGCCGCAATTTCGTTGAAAAGCCTGATTTGGATCAAAAAACGCATTTAGGTACCAGAATACCATATAATCGAGTTTCGCGGCAGGCCGGGGTCTGGCCCCATGCCCGCCGGACTTAGCGCGACCGCGCCAACGGCATTGAGTCCAAGAAAAGCCGGGCGGGTAGACGGTGGCGTATTCAACCACACTTGAGGAGGTATGATGAAATTCACGCAAGCGAGAAGCAGCTTTAAACTCGGACTGGCCGCGGGTGCCGCGGCTTTGGCCTTGATCGCCGGCCCGGCGGTTGCGAAGGAACCGATCAAGATCGGCTCCTTCCTTTCGGTTACCGGCGGCGCATCCTTCCTCGGCGATCCAGAAAAGAAAACGCTCGAACTCTACGTCGACAAAATCAATGCAGATGGCGGCGTGCTCGGCAGGAAGCTCAAACTGATCTCCTACGACTCGGCGGGCAGCGCGGAAAAAGCGCGCACTTTCGCAAAGCGCCTGATCGACGAGGACAAGGTCGATGTGATCATCGGCGGTTCGACCACTGGCGAGACCATGGCAGTGATACCGCTGGTCGAAGCCGCGCATATTCCGTTCATCTCGCTTGCTGGTGCGGTGGTGATCACCGAGCCGGTGAAAAAATGGGTGTTCAAGACCCCGCAAACCGACCGCATGGCCTGCGAAAGGACTTTCGTCGACATGAAGGCGCTGCATCTGACCAAGATCGCGCTCATTTCCGGCAACGGTGGCTTCGACAAGTCGATGCGCGCGCAATGTCTGGACGTAGCGAAGAACTACGGTATCCAAGTGATCGCCGATGAGACCTACGGTGACAAGGATACCGACATGACCGCGCAGCTCACCAAGATCAAGAACACGCCGGGAGTGCAGGCAGTGCTCAACGCAGGGTTCGGCGCCCCGCCGGCGATCGTCACTAAGAATTACCGCCAGCTCGGCATCACCGTGCCGCTCTATCAGTCGTTCGGCGTCGCATCCAAGGAATATATCAAGCTGTCCGGCGGTGCGGCCGAAGGCGTGCGCTTGGCCGCGGGTGCACTGCTCGTCGCCGATAGCCTGCCCAAGAGCGATCCGCAGCGCGCCGTGTTGGTTGCGTACAAGCACGAATACGAATCGCATTACAAATCATCGGTTGCGACCTTTGGCGGCCACGCTTGGGACGGCCTGATGCTCTACGTCAACGCGGTCAAGAAGGCCGGCACCACCGACAAGGCTAAGGTGCGCGACGCGATCGAGGCAACGCACGGTTTCGTCGGCATCGACGGAGTATTCAACATGTCGCCTACCGATCACATGGGTCTGAATTTGAGCGCGTTCCGCATGCTCGAGATCAAGAACGGCGACTGGACTTTGGTCAAGTAAGCATCACCCGCTGATGATTGTGGAGGCGGCGGCATGAGCAGGGAGCAGGGGCCACGCGAAGCGGGGATGCGACCGGCCGCGATTGCCGCCGGCCGCCGACAACGGCTCCGCTCGATTCATGACGATCGAGCGGAGGCGGCGACGTGAGCGCGCAGTTCATGCAGTTCCTGCTCACGGGGCTCACGGTGGGTGCGATCTACGCGCTGGTCGCGCTCGGCTTCTCCATCATTTTCAACGCCAGCCACGTGATCAATTTCGCCCAGGGCGAATTCGTGATGATCGGCAGCATGGCGACCGCTTCGCTGCTTGCGGCGGGAGTGCCGTATCCGCTCGCAATCGTGCTCGCGGTCGCGGCGGCGGCGCTGGTCGGCCT
>DAIDTN010000040.1 GCA_027457185.1 Burkholderiales bacterium
ACGGCGCCAACATCGGCGCGGTAAAGCGCCATGTCTATGTGCGCGAGACCGGCGCGATCAAACCATTCGTTTCGGGCTATTCCAACAGCATGATCCCGAACCTGTGGGGTGGGTCAACGAATCCGGGCTAGCGCAAGGGGAGGCTCCTCTGGAGTCCCATCCTGTGATTTAATTGACCTCTGCCCGTTTCGAACACCCCAAGGAGACCCCATGGCCCACACCTACGAGGAATTGAAGCACAAGCCCCTGGCCGAACTGCGCGAGATTGCCGCCGGCATCACCCACGACGCGGTGCAGGGTTACACCCAGCTGAACAAAGACCATCTGCTCGTTGGCCTGTGCACGGCGCTCGGCATCGACATGAAGGCCCACCACGAGGTCAAGGGCATCGACAAAGCCGCGGTCAAAACCAGGATCAAGGAATGGAAGGGGAAGCGCGATGCGGCGCTGGCGGCGCATGACCGCAAGGCGCTGAAGCTGGCGCTGGACCAGATTCACCAGCTCAAGCGCACGATGCGCAAGGCGACGGTCTAGTCACGAACCCGGCCGCGCGCCGGGCGTTTCCAGAGCCCATGCCGGTGCGGACTGTTTTGCAACCCGGGCGCGCACAATATCCTTGACCAACCTCTTCCGCCTGCGCGAATTCGTCATCGGCATGACCGGCTTGGTGCAGCGCCACGGCCGCGACGAACTGGCGCTGCTGCGCGAAGGCGGCGAGCTGCTGGGCCAGCTGATCGCGTCTGATGACTGGCTGCCGGACGCATTCGCCGCGGCACATCCTGCGCGTCACCAGGAATATCTGCTGCATTGCGACCCGCTGGGGCGCTTCTCGGTGGTGAGTTTCGTGCTCGCGCCGGGGCAGAAGACACCGGTGCACGACCATACCGTCTGGTGCCTGATGGGGATCCTGCGCGGTACCGAGCGCATCGACGAATACCGCCACGAAGGCGAGGGCGCGCCGATGCAAAAGACCGGCGAGCATCTTTGCCGCGCGGGCGACATCGAGGTCGCCTCGCCCGCCGTCGGCGACATCCATGTGATTGCGAACGAGCGACGCGATCAGGCGGCGGTCGGCATCCACGCATTCGGCGCCAATATCGGCGGGCTCATGCGGCGCACCTTCGCGCTTGCGACCGGTGAGCCGCACGCGCTGGTGTCGGGCTACGCCAACAGCCTTTTGCCCAATCTCTGGGACCGCTCGCGCGAAGCCCATGCCTGAAACGCCTCCCGCGAGGGCGCGTGGCCGCGCTAGAGCACCTTGCCCGGATTCATGACGCCCTGCGGATCGAGCGCCGCCTTGATCCTGCGCATCAGCTCCATCTCCAGCGGCGACTTGTAGCGCAGGATCGCGTCGCGCTTGTATTGCCCCAGGCCGTGCTCGGCCGAGATCGAACCGGCAAAGCGCGCGGCGCTATCGTGCACTATGCGGCTTATCTCGCCCGCGCGCGCCACGAACGCATCCTCGCCGCCGCCTGCGGCCGGGGCGATGTTGTAATGCAGGTTGCCGTCGCCGAGGTGGCCGAACGTCACCATGCGCACGCCCGGAAAAGCGCGCTGCAGTTCGGCGTCGGTGACGGCGATGAATTCGGCGATACGCGAGATCGGCACCGATACGTCGTGCTTGATCTGCTTGCCCTCGTGCACCTGCGCTTCGGGAATATTTTCGCGCAGCGCCCACAGCGCTGCGGCCTGCGCTGCGCTCGCCGCCACCACCGCATCGAGCGCGAGGCCCGCCTCGCTCGCCTCCGCCAGCGCTTCGTGCAAGGCGTTGTCCAGGTTTGCGGCGCTCGCGGTATCCGAGAGCTCCAGCAGCACGTACTGCGGATGCACCTCGGCGAACGGCAGCCGCGTCGCGGGAAAATGCTTGGCCACGAGCGCGAGGCAGAACGCGGACATCAGCTCGAAACCGGTGAGGCGGTCGCCGCAGACACCCTGGATGTGCGACAGCAGTTGCAGCCCCTTGGCCGGGCTCTCCAGCGCCACCAGCGCGGTGGCGCGGGCGCGCGGCTGCGGAAACAGCTTGAGTACCGCCGCGGTGATGACGCCGAGCGTGCCCTCGGCGCCGACGAACAGCTGCTTCAGGTCATAGCCGGTATTGTCCTTGCGCAACCCCCTTAATCCGTCCCAAATCTGCCCGTCGGACAGCACCACCTCCAGGCCCAGCAGCAGATCGCGCGCATTGCCGTAGCGCAGCACCGCCGTGCCGCCGGCGTTGGTGAACAGATTGCCGCCGATTTCGCAGCTGCCTTCGGCCGCGAGCGACAGCGGAAACAGGCGCCCCGCTTCGGCCGCGGCCTGTTGCACATTGGCGAGCACGCAGCCCGCTTCGACGGTAATGGTGTTGTTGACGGCGTCGACCGCGCGCACGCGGTTCATGCGCGACAGATTGAGCACGATCTGCGTGCCTGCGCTGTCGGGCGTGGCGCCGCCGCACAAGCCGGTGTTGCCGCCCTGAGGCACGACCGCGGTGCGCGTCTCGGCGCACAAGCGCATCACCGCAGCCACTTCCGCGGTCGATGCCGGTTTCACCACCGCCAGCGGCTTGCCGAAATAGCGCTTGCGCCAGTCGGTGGCGTAGGGCTTGGCCTCCTGCGGATCGGTGATAAGCCCGGCGTCGCCGATTAGGGCGCGCAGTCTTTCGATCAGCTGTGTCATGTGTTTGCGTTCAAATGATGGTGAGCCGATTTTACTGCAAGTGATAAGGGCTACTGCATAAATTGCCCCTTTCTCAGCGCTGCGAGCCGCAGGAGTGCGAGCGGGCAGACAGGCGGTCAGCCCTCATTGTCGGTTTCGGCGGATCATGCTAGCTTAACCGGTGAATATGGAAACATCCATGGATCTGTCCCTGCTCGGTGCCGCCGCGGCGGCGAGCGCGCTGGCCGAAGGCAGAATCAGTTCCGAGGAACTGGTCGCGGCCTGCCTGGCGCGCGTCGAGGCAGACGAGGAGCGCGTGCGGGCCTGGGCGTTCATCGATCCGGAGCACGCCCTGCGCCAGGCGCGCTTCGCCGATTCGCGCCGGCGCGAAGGCAAAGCGCTGGGACCCTTGCATGGCCTGCCGGTGGGCGTCAAGGACATCATCGACACTGCGGACATGCCGACCGAGAACGGGACGGTGCTGCACGCGGGGCGCGCGCCGTCCGCGGACGCCGCCCTGGTGTCGATGCTGCGGGCGGCGGGCGCGATCATCATGGGCAAGACCGTCACCACCGAACTCGCGACTTACTCGCCGGGCAAGACGCGGAACCCGCACAATCCGGAGCACACGCCCGGCGGCTCTTCCAGCGGCTCGGCCGCGGCCGTGGCTGCGCGCATGGTGCCGCTGGCGATCGGCACCCAGACCAACGGCTCGGTCATCCGGCCGGCCGCCTATTGCGGCGTGGTCGGATACAAACCGAGCTTCGGCCTGATATCGAGACACTGGGTGCTGAAGCAGTCGCGGCCGCTGGACCAGATCGGCGTCATTGCGCGCAGCGTCGAGGACGCCGCCCTGCTGGCCGAGCAGCTCATCGGCTTCGACCAAAACGATCCCGATACGCGCGCGTTGTCGCGGCCGCTGCTGCGCGAAACCGCCATGCGGGAAGCGCCGGTGCCGCCGACGCTGGCCTTCGTCAAAACGCCGATGTGGAAGCTGGCCGACGCGCAATGCCAGGAGGCCTTTGCCGGACTGGCGGCGCGTCTGGGCGAACGCGTCGAGGAGGTCAAGCTGCCGGCGGTGTTCAAGGACGCGTGGAAGTGGCACCAGACCATCATGGAAGCGGATCTGGCCAGGAATTACGAGCCGGAGTATCGCAGGGGCCGCGACCAGCTGAGCGAGGCGCTGCGCGGTCAGATCGAGCGCGGGCGCAGGGTACGCGCGCTGGAGTACAACAATGCGCTGGACCGGATTCCCGCGCTGAACGGAACGCTTAACCAGCTGTTCGAGCGCGGCTACGACGCGATACTGACTCCCGCCACGGCAGGCACCGCGCCGCGCGGCCTCGCCTCGACCGGATAGCCGGCGTTTTGCACGCTGTGGACCCTGTGCTGGCTGCCGGCGATCACGCTGCCGCTGCTGCAAGGCGCTGACGGCCTGCCGCTGGGCGTGCAATTGGTGGGTCCACGCGGGGACGATGCGCGCCTGCTGCGCACCGCGCGCTGGCTGACCGCACGGGTCCAGTTGACCTGATCCGCGCTGGCCATCGACCCGATATCGATTCCAGGAGATGTGGCGGCGGCAGGCACGCCCGCCGCGTGACCGCGCTCAGGCGTCGGCTGCCAGCCCAGCGTGAGCATCAGCACGACGAAGCCGACCACATAAGCGAGCGTCACGTGCCAGCCGTGCCTCACCCAGTTGACTACCGATTTCGCTTCCGGAAACATGTTGGACAGCGCCACCCCGGCGCTGGAGCCGAACCAGATCATCGAGCCGCCGAAGCCCACCGTATAGGCGAGCATGCCCCAGTCGAATCCGCCCTGCTTCAGTGCCAGCGCGGTGAGCGGAATGTTGTCGAACACGGCCGAGATGAAGCCCAGGCCGAAGGCCGAGTGCCAGGAAGCCGGGGGCAGCGTCTCCACCGGCATCATCGAAGCGCAACTGACCAGGGACAGCAGGAAGATCGAGCCTTTGGTCGCCTCGGGCAACAATTCCCAGTCCGGCCGTCGCAGCGGCACGCTCAGCAGGAGCGCGATCCACACCGTCGCGCCAATGAACGGAAAGCGGTCTGAGATTTCGCTGTACTCGACGTTGACGATTACGTTGGTGACGATGGCGCAGACGAGGATCAGCGCGACGATGCCGACGCGCGGCCAGTCGATGCGGATGTGGCTGTGCTCGTGCTTGATGATGGGCGAATACCTGTGCTGCTGCAGGGCCGCGGCGATACCGCACACCACCAGCGCCACCGCCGCCGCGACGTAGGCGTGGAACACGGCCGCCGGGCTCACCCCGTTGATCCCCATCATGGTGGTGGTGGTATCGCCGACCACGCTGCCAGATCCGCCCGCGTTCGAGGCGGCGACGATCGCGGCGAGGTAACCCACGTGCACTTTGGAGCGGAACAGCGTAGGCGCCATCGCGCCGCCGATCAGCGCCGCGGCGATATTGTCGAGGAAGGACGACAGCACGAATACCATGACCAGCAGGATGAAGGCGCCCTTCCAATCGTGCGGCAGGAAGCGCGGCAGCACCGCCGGAATATGGGTCTTCTCGAAATGCCGCGACAGCAGCGCGAAACCGAGCAGCAGGCACAGCAGGTTGGTGAGGATCACCCACTCGTGGCCGAAATGGGAGATCAGTCCGCGGATGCCGGGGCCGGTGTCGAACCCGGTGAACACCAGTTTGTAGGCGGTGATGAGCGCGAGGCCGCTTAGCCCGACACGCAGCGTATGGTTGTGAAACAGCGCCACCCCGAGGAGCGTCAGCGCAAACAGGATGAACTCGAGCGGGATGCCGAATACCGTCGGGCCGCTGGCGCCATCGGCGGCGCACGCGGATCCGCTTGCGCTCAGCAGGGTCGCCGCGATGAGTGCAAGACGCGGCATCGACGCCGCGGTACGCGTTTGCTTCATTTCCCCCTCAAGGCGCGGTGATTATACCGCGGCCGCAGCATGCCCCGACGCGGTCCGGATGTGAGACGACATCCGCCAAGAAAGAGGCCGCGTCCCTTCGGGCGCGGCCGTTTTGATGATCCAAGCGATCGCTTTGCGTCCGGCGCTCAGGCCTTCAGCGCGACCAGCACCTCGTCCAGCATTTTCTTCGCATCGCCGAACAGCATGCGATTGTTCTCTTTGTAGAACAGCGGATTGTCCACGCCCGCATAGCCGGTGGCCATGCTGCGCTTCATCACGATCGAGGTCTTGGCCTTCCACACTTCCAGAACCGGCATGCCGGCGATCGGGCTCGACGGGTCTTCCTGGGCAGCCGGGTTGACGATATCGTTGGCGCCGATGATCATGGCGACATCGGTATCCGGAAAGTCCTCGTTCAACTCGTCCATTTCCAGGACGATGTCGTAGGGCACCTTGGCCTCGGCCAGCAGCACGTTCATGTGGCCGGGCATGCGCCCCGCCACCGGGTGTATGCCGAAGCGCACGTTGACGCCTTTCTCGCGCAGGACTTTGGTGATCTCATAGACGGTGTGCTGGGCCTGCGCCACCGCCATGCCGTAGCCCGGCACGATGATGACGTTCTTGGCTTCGCGCAGCAATTCCGCCGTCTCCGCGGCAAGGATCGGATTGACCTCGCCCGCCGGCTGCACGCCGCCAGCGGCCGCAGGCGCGCCGGACTCGGAGCCGAATCCGCCCGCGATCACGCTGATGAAATGGCGGTTCATCGCCCGGCACATGATATAGGACAGAATCGCGCCGCGGGAGCCGACCAGCGCGCCGACGACGATCAACAGGTCGTTCGACAGCATGAATCCGGTCGCCGCCGCCGCCCAGCCGGAGTAGCTGTTGAGCATCGAAATCACCACTGGCATGTCGGCGCCGCCGATCGCCATCACCATGTGGATGCCGAACAGCAGCGCGATCACGGTCATCACGACGAGCGGCATCATGCCCGCATCGATCGATTCGGCGTGCAGGAACTCGCGCCCGAACCAGATCACCACCAGCAGTCCGGCGAGGTTCAGCCAGTGGCGCCCCGGCAGCAGCAAGGTCTTGCCGCCGATCTTTCCTGAGAGCTTGCCGAAGGCGATGATCGAACCGGTGAAGGTTACGGCGCCGATCAGGATGCCGATGTAGATTTCCATTTCATGAATCGACTTCGCCGCGCCGGTGAATTCCGTCGCGGCCGCCGGATCGATGTAATTGGCAAAACCGACCAGCATCGCGGCGAGGCCGACCAGGCTGTGCATCAGCGCCACCAGTTCGGGCATCTGGGTCATTTTCACCACGCGCGAGGCGTACAGACCGATGCTGCCGCCGATCAACATCGCGCCAAGAATCCAGGCATAGCCGGCCGACGTGACGTGCGGCCCGGAAACCGTCGCCAGCACGGCGATGGTCATGCCGATCATGCCGTACAGATTGCCGCGCCTCGAGCTCTCCGGATTGGACAGGCCGCCGAGGCTGAGGATGAAGAGTATCGTCGCTCCGATATAGGAGGCAGTTGCGAGAGTCGCAGTCATGAATCGTCTCCGTTATTTGCGGAACATCTGCAGCATGCGCTGCGTGACGGCGAAACCGCCGAACATGTTGATTGCGGTGAGCGCGATCCCCACCCACGCCAGCCAGTGGATCCAGGCCTCAGGACGCGCCGTGGCGCCTCCGAGCAAGGGCGGCGCGATCTGCACCAGGGCGCCGATGGCGATGATGCTGCTGATCGCATTGGTGACGCTCATCAACGGCGTATGCAATGCGGGGGTGACGTTCCACACCACCATGTAACCGACAAATACCGCCAGCACGAACACGGTGAAGTGGCCGAGAAAAGCCGCCGGCGCGTTGGCGCCGACGAACCAGAACGCCAGCGCCGCGATGCCGAACATGACCGCGGTGCGCGTGGCGGAGGCCGGCGCGCTCGCCTCGCCATGCTTGGGCGCCTTGGCCGGCATCGCCGCAGGCTTGGCAGGCGGGGCCGGCAGCTTGAGCGGCGGCGGCGGCCAGGTGATGTTGCCCTCCTTGATGACCGTCAGGCCGCGGATGGCGTCGTCGTCCATATTGACGTTGATGACCCCGTCCTTGGTCTTGCACAGTTCCTCGGTGAGGCGGAACAGATTGGTCGCGTACAGCGTCGACGACTGCTTCGCCAGCCGGCTCGTCAGATCGGTATAGCCGACGATGGTCACGCCGTGCTTGACCACGACTTTGCCCGGCTCCGTCAGCTCGCAGTTGCCGCCTCGTTCCGCGGCCATGTCGACGATCACGCTGCCCGGCTTCATCGACTGCACCATCTCGGCAGTGATCAGCCGGGGAGCCGGTTTGCCGGGGATCAGAGCGGTGGTGATGATAATGTCCACCTCCCTGGCCTGCTTGGCGTACATCTCGCGCTGGGCCTTCTGAAAGCCTTCGCTCATCACCTTGGCATAGCCGCCGCCGCCGGAACCTTCTTCCTCATAATCGACCTTGACGAATTCGCCGCCCAGCGACACCACCTGGTCGGCCACTTCGGCACGGGTGTCGTTGGCGCGCACGATGGCGCCCAGGCCGGCTGCAGTACCGATTGCAGCCAGGCCGGCGACGCCGGCACCGGCGATGAAGACTTTGGCGGGCGGCACCTTGCCCGCGGCGGTGATCTGGCCGTTGAAAAAGCGGCCGAAGGCATTGGCCGCCTCGATCACGGCGCGATAGCCGGCGACCCCGGCCTGCGAGGTCAAGGCGTCCATCTTCTGGGCGCGGGAGCGCATGCGCGGCAACGAGTCGATGGCCAGCACGGTGACCTTGCGCGCCGCGAGCTGCTGCATCAATTCCGGGTTCTGCGCCGGCCAGATGAAGGTGATCAGGGTCTGACCCGCGTGCATCAGGCCGACTTCTTCGGCGGTCGGTACGGATACCTTGAACACGATGTCGGCAGCCGCCCACAGCTTGGCTGCGCTGTCGACGATCTGCGCACCTGCGGCGCGGTAGGCATCGTCACTGCAATTCGCTGCGTCCCCGGCGCCCGATTCGACGGCGACCTTGAAGCCCAGCTTGATGAGTTTTTCAACGACTTCGGGCACGGTGGCAACGCGCTTTTCGCCCGCCGCCGTCTCTTTCGGAACGCCTATGATCTGAGGCATGAATCCCCCCTTATCTATTGCTGGATGTTGTCACCATTTGAAGCACGCGCCGCGTCTGCCTCATCCGCTCTCCACTGCGCGGGCCAAGTAGCTTTCGCACGAGCTTGATGTTCTACCGGGATGTGCAGTTGTGGGAACTTGATACGGCCGCGGGCCGGGACCTGCGTACTATACTTTTACACGAACTCGCTAGTTTGATGTAGATCAACCATCGCTCAACCCTCTTGGCGCCGCGCTCTCAGCGCAGGAAAGGCGTAGCGCTCGATCAGTTCGAACGCGCCCTGGATTATAAGGGCCAATGCCGCCGCCGGGATGGCGCCTGCGAGCAAGGTCGTGTTGTCGTTCAAGGCCAGGCCCTGCGCGATGCGTTCGCCGTAGCCGCCGGCGCCGATGAATGCGGCGATAGTGGCAGTGCCGACGCCGATCACCGCCGAGGTCTTGATGCCGGCGAGTATCGCGGGCGCCGCCAGCGGCAACTCGATCAACAGTAACTGATCCCTGGGCGAGAGGCCGAGGGCCAGCGCCGCCTGACGCATGCCGCGCCCGACGCCCGCCATGCCCGCATGGGTATTGCGCACGATCGGCAACAGCGAATAAAGAAACAGCGCAATCAGCGCCGGCGCGGTGCCGATGCTGCCCAACAGCGGGATCAGGAAGGCTAGCAGCGCCAGCGCCGGTATGGTCTGGATCACGCCGACGACGGCGAGGATGGGCTGGGCAGCGGCTTCGCTGCGCGCCGCAACGACGCCCAGCGGCACCGCGATGACGATCCCCGCGGCGAGCGCCGCGAACACCAGCAGCAGGTGCTCGCGCGTGAGCCGCCAGAAATCCCCGCCGAACAGCGCGTCGAGAAAACTGCGCGGGCGCGCCGCGGACGCGGCGCTGCCGGAGAGGAAAGCCTGCGCCACGTCGGCAAAACTTTTGTGCTCCAGTTCGGCTGCGGCATTGAGCCGTATCATCTGGCTCTGGTCTATCCTCCCTTGCAGCGCCTGCAGCGCTTTCCATGCCTGCGGCAGGCGCTGCGGCAGATCGAGCCGGTACAGCAGCACCGCGTCGTAGCGCGGAAATATGCCGCGGTCGTCCTCGAGCACACGCAAGCCGTAACGCTCGATCTTGGCGTCGGTGGAATACACGTCCATGACATCGATTTTCCCGGCCGCGCTGGCCTCGTAGGCGAGGCCGTGGTCCAGCCCCACGGGCGTCTGCGCCAATCCATACGCGGCCTTGAGCGCCGGCCAGCCGTCGGCGCGCGCGATGAATTCCTGCGACAGCCCGAGTTTCAGCTCGGGATGGCGCGCGAGATCGGACAGCGTGCGCACCGACATGCGTTTCGCTTCCGCCTCGCGCATGGCCAGGGCGTAGGTATTGCTGAAGCCCAGGGGCACACCCACCCCCAGCCCCTCGGGCGCGAGCCGGCGCCGGAGATCAGCCAACGTGAACGCGCCTTTGATGCCGAGGATCTCGCGCGCGATGGTGCCGGTGTACTCGGGGTAGACATCGATGGATCCGGCCTTCAACGCAGCGTAGACGATGCCGGTATTGCCCAGACCCGGCTTGTACTCGGCGCCGCCGGGGACGCTCTGCGCGATGATTTCTCCGAGTATGTAGGACTCGGTAAAGCGCTTGGAGCCGACGCGCAACTGCTGATCGGCCGAAGCCGCGCTTGCCGCGACCAGCAGCAAGCCGAGCAAGACTGCCTTCACGCGCCCGCCACGGCCGCTGGCGCAGCGCCCGCGCCGAGAAACTGCAGCGCAGCGAGCCGCGCGTACAGGCCCTTTTCGCGCACCAGTTCGTCGTGCGTGCCGGTGGCGATGATGCGGCCCTCGTCCATTACCACGATGCGGTCGGCGTTCTGCACGGTCGCCAGGCGGTGCGCGACGATCAGCGTGGTGCGGTTCTGCATCAGGCGCGCCAAGGCCATCTGCACATAATGTTCGCTGGCCGCATCGAGCGAACTGGTCGCCTCGTCGAGCAGCAGCACCGCACGATCCGCAAGCAGCGCTCGCGCGATCGACAAGCGCTGGCGCTGGCCGCCGGAGAGGCGCACGCCGCGCTCGCCGAGGAAGGTATCCATGCCTTCGGGCAGGCGCTCGATGAACTCGCTCGCGTAGGCCGCGGCGCAGGCTCTCTCGACTGCGGCGTCGCTCGCATCGGGGCGGCCGTAGCGCACGTTTTCGCGCACCGAAGCGGCGAAGATCACCGGATCCTGCGGCACCAGCGCGAGACGCATGCGCAATGCGCGCGGATCGGCGCGGCGCAACTCGACCCCGTCCAGGCTGATCACGCCGGCATCGCTGTCGTAGTAGCGCAACAGCAGTTGCAGCACGGTCGACTTGCCCGCGCCGGAGGGACCGACCAGGGCGACCGTCTCACCCGGGCGTACCTCGAGCGAAAAATCAGCCAGCGCCAGCGCGTCCCGGCGCGAGGGATAGCGAAAGCTGACGTTTTCGAAGCGCACTTCACCGCGCGGAGGCTGCGGCAGCGGCTGCGGGTTCAAAGGCGCGCGAATCTGCGGCTCGGTGGCGAGCAGTTCCATCAGGCGCTCGGTGGCGCCGGCGGCGCGCTGCAGGTCGCCGACCACTTCGGACACCGCGCCGAAAGCGCCGGCAACCAGCACGGCGTAGAACACGAACGCCGACAGCTGGCCCGCGCTGATGCGCCCGGCGAGCACATCGTGGCCACCGATCCAGAGAATGACGCCGACCGCGCCGAAGGCGAGCAGCATCACCAGCGCGATCAGGAGCGCCCGCTGGCCGATACGCTCGGCCGCGGTCGCGAACGACTGTTCGACGCGCTCGCCGAAGCGCGCGCGATCCTCGTTCTCGTGACCGTAGGACTGCACCGTGCGGATCTCGTGCAACGCCTCGTCGATGTACACGCTGACGTCGGCCACGCGCGCCTGGCTCGCACGCGACAGCGTGCGCACGCGCCGGCCGTAGAGCAGGATAGGCGCGATCACCAGCGGCACGCCCAGCACCACCAGCGCCGTGAGCTTGGGGCTGGTGACGATCAGCATCACCAGGCTGCCGATCATGATCAGGGTGTTGCGCAGCGCGAACGAGGCGCTGGAGCCGATCACCACTTCCAGCAGCGACGTGTCATTGATGAGGCGCGAAATCACCTCGCCGGTGCGCGTGACCTCGAAAAAACCCGGCGACAGATCGAGCAGATGGCCGAACACGGCGCGACGGATATCGGCGGTGACGCGCTCGCCGATCCAGGAGACGAAATAAAAGCGCGTGTAAGTCGCGATCGCCATGACCACGATCACCACCAG
This sequence comes from Burkholderiales bacterium, assembly GCA_027457185.1. Taxonomy (GTDB): domain Bacteria; phylum Pseudomonadota; class Gammaproteobacteria; order Burkholderiales; family SG8-39; genus 2-12-FULL-64-23. Next base: position 11,977 of record DAIDTN010000040.1, read on the forward strand.
CAGCGCCGCCAGCGCCGAGTCGAGCAGCGCCGCATCGCCGCTGGAAAACCCGCCGTCGATGACCCGGCGCAGGCCCTGGCCCAGCACCAGCACGCAGCCGGCGGCGACGACCAGGGCCGCCAGGGCAATCGCGACCTGCCTGCGGTAGGGCGCGAGAAAGCCGAGAATGCGCGCCAGCTGGCGTATGTCGCGGTTGGCAGGCCTGTCCGGAATGCTGTCCCTGAGCCGCGCCATGCTAAACGCCGGCCAAACGCCGCTCCAGCGCCACGATCCGGTGCTCCAGCGGCGGCGCAGTTCCGCTCTGCAGATGGCTCAGACAGCCGATGTTGGCGGAGACTATGGCCTGCGGCGAACCGGCGTGCAGGGCCGCCAGCTTGTTCGCTTTCAGTTTTTCGGACAACTCAGCTTGAAGTATCGAGTAGGTGCCGGCCGAGCCGCAGCACAGATGGCTATCCGCGACCGGCGTCAACTCGAAGCCCGCCGCGACGAGGATGCTCTCGACCACGCCCGTTATCTTCTGTCCGTGCTGCAGCGTGCACGGTAGCTGCAACGCGAGTTTGGTCGCTTGCGCCCCGGGCGCGGTCTTCGCGAGCAGTGGCTGCAGCCGGTCCAGTTCGGCCGCAATCACTTCGGAAAGGTCCTTGGTCAGGGCGCTGATTTTTTCGGCCTTCGCCGCATAGGCAGGATCGTGCGCGAGCAGGTGACCGTATTCCTTCACGGTGACGCCGCAGCCGCTGGCGCTCATGACGATCGCTTCCACACCGCCTTCAACATATGGCCACCAGGCGTCGATCAGCGCGCGCATGTCGGCAAGGCCGTCTGCCTGCGCATTCAGGTGAAAGCGCACCGCGCCGCAGCAGCCCGCTGCCGGCGCCTCGACCAGCGAAATGTCCAGCCGGTCGAGCACACGCGCGCTGGCAGCATTGATGTCCGGCGACAGCGCCGGCTGCACGCAGCCGGCGAGCATCAGCATTCTGCGTGCATGGCGCGCGGCCGGCCAGGCGCCGGCTGCGGGCACCTGCGCGGGGATCTTGTGCTGCAGCGCGAACGGCAGGACCGGACGCAGCCAACGGCCGACTCCGAGCAGCGACGCGAACAGCGCGCGCCGCGGCAGCACCGCGCGCAACGCCAGGCGCAGCAGGCGCTGCGGCAGCGGCCGCGGCACGCGTTGCTCCGCGAGCTTGCGGCCGATGTCGACAAGATGTCCATACTGCACGCCCGAGGGACAGGTCGTCTCGCAGGCGCGGCAGGTGAGGCAGCGGTCCAAGTGCACCTGCGTGCGCGCCGTGACCTCGGCGCCTTCGAGCATGTCCTTGATCAGGTAGATGCGCCCGCGCGGTCCGTCGAGTTCGTCGCCCAGCAGCTGATAGGTCGGGCAGGTGGCGGTGCAGAAACCGCAGTGCACGCACTTGCGCAGGATGACGTCGGCCTCCCTGCCCTCGCGCGTGTCCCTGATGAATTCGGCCAGCTCAGTTTGCATGGAGCCGGCGAGCTGAAAATCCGTTCATAAATCGGAATACATCCGGCCGGGATTGAAAATGCCCGCGGGGTCGAAAGCCTGTTTCAGATTGCGATGGATTTTCGCCAGCGCCGGCTGAAGCGGCGTGAACACGCCCGCACTCTTGTCTGCCGCGCGAAACAGGGTGCCATGCCCGCCAGCCTGTGCCGCCGCCTCGCGTATGCTGCGCGCATCGGCCTTGCACGCAAGCCAGCGGAGCGAGCCGCCCCACTCGATCAACTGCTCGCCCGGGAACTCCAGCGGCGGCGCGACCGAAGGCACGGACATCCGCCACAGCGGCTTGTCGGTGCTGAAAAATGGATCGGTGTGCTCGCGGATGCCGCGCCAGTAAGCCGTCGCCTGTTCGGCAGCGATGGGCTCACCGCCGATGGCCGCGCGCGCCGCTTCGATCGCGCTCGGCGCACCCGACAGGCGCAGCACAAGTTCGCCGCCGGTCCAGGCGCAGGCGCTGATCGGCAGCGGCTTTCCGCCCCAGTGGTTGAGCATCGCAAGCGCCTTGTCCTGGGGCAATTCCAGCTTGAGCGTCGCCTCGGCAAAGGGCAGCGGCGGCACCTTAAGCGAGACTTCCAGAATCAGGCCCAGGGTGCCCAGTGACCCCGCCATCGGGCGCGAGACGTCATAGCCGGCGACGTTTTTCATCACCTGGCCGCCGAAGCTCAAATCGTCGCCGCGCCCGTCGAGCATGCGCACGACCAGCACGAAATCGCGCACCGCGCCCGCAGCCTGCCGCCGCGGCCCGGACAGTCCCGCCGCGACCATGCCGCCGACGGTCGCGCCGGCGCCGAAGTGCGGCGGCTCGAACGCGAGTTGCTGGCCCTCGGCGCGCAGCACCGCCTCCAGTTCCGCCAAGGGCGTGCCGCAACGTGCGGTGATCACCAGTTCGGTCGGCTCGTAGGCGACGATGCCGGTGTAGGCGCGCGTATCCAGCAACTCGCCTTCGAGGCCCTGGCCGTAGAAATCCTTGGTGCCACCGCCGCGCAGCCGCAGCGGCTTCTTGTCTGCCGCAGCGGAGCGGATTTGCCCGGCGTAGCGTGCTATGACTTGTTCCATCGTTAGAAACGCGGCAACTCGGGATGCGGCAACTGTCCGCCCTCGACGTGCATACGGCCGAACTCGGCGCAGCGGTGCAGCGTTGGGATGTTCTTGTCCGGATTGAGCAGTTCGTCCGTGTCGAAGGCGCGCTTCACCGCGCGGAACATCTCCAGTTCGTCGGGCGTGAACTGCAGGCACATCTGGTTTATTTTCTCTATGCCCACGCCGTGCTCGCCGGTGACGGTGCCGCCCACCGCGATGCTCTTTTCCAGCACTTCGCCGGCGAAGGCTTCGGTGCGGCGCAGCTGCTCCGGATCGTTGGCGTCGAACAGGATCAGCGGATGCAGATTGCCGTCGCCGGCGTGAAACACATTGGGGCAGCGCAGGCCGTATTTCTTTTCCATGGCGGCGATGAAGCGCAGCACCTCGCCCAGGCGCTTCCTCGGGATGGTGCCGTCCATGCAGTAGTAATCCGGCGAAATGCGGCCCATCGCGGGGAACGCCGCCTTGCGTCCGGACCAGAATTTCAGGCGCTCGGCTTCGTTCTGCGAAATGCGGAAGTCGTAAGCGCCGGAATCCTTCAGCACCGCGGTCATGCGCGCGATCTCGTCCTCCACCTCTTCCGCGGTGCCGTCGGATTCGCACAGCAGCAGCGCGGCGGCGTCGAGGTCGTAGCCGGCATGCACATATTCCTCCACCGCGCGCGTGGCCGGCTGGTCCATCATTTCCAGCCCGGCCGGGATGATGCCCGCGGCAATGACGGCGGCGGCGGCGTTGCCCGCCTTTTCCACGTCGTCGAAGGCGGCGAGGATCACCCGCGCCGTCTGCGGCTTGGGCACCAGCTTGACCGTGATTTCGGTGGCCACGGCGAGCATGCCCTCCGAGCCCATGACCAAGGCCAGCAGATCGAGGCCCGGCGCATCCAGCGCTTCATTGCCGAATTCGACCAGTTCGCCCTCGATGGTGCAGGCGCGCACGCGCAGCACATTGTGCACGGTGAGGCCGTACTTGAGGCAGTGCACGCCGCCCGAGTTCTCGGCCACGTTGCCGCCTATGCTGCAGGCGATCTGCGAGGAAGGATCGGGGGCGTAATACAGGCCGTAGGGCGCGGCCGCATCGGAGATGGCCAGGTTGCGCACCCCCGGCTGCACCCGCGCGATGCGCGCCACTGGATCGAGCGCCAGGATGCGATTCATTTTGGCGAGCGACAGCAGAACGCCTTTGGCGTGCGGCAGCGCACCGCCCGAGAGGCCGGTGCCGGCGCCGCGCGCCACCACCGGCAGCTTGAGTTGGCGGCAGGCGCGCAGCACGCGGCTGACTTCGTCCTCGTTCTGCGGCAGGGCCACCACCATCGGCAGCTCGCGGTAGGCCGACAGCCCGTCGCATTCGTAGGGTTTGGTGTCCTCCCGCTGGTACAGCACGGCATCAGAGGGCAGGATCGCGCGCAGCGCTTTGACCGCCGCGGTCTGGCGCAGCGGATCGAGTAGGCGGAAACTTTCATTCATGGCGGCGGGAGCCTGGGATCGGCGCGTGATTCGGGCATAAGGGAGGAACGGCGGGCGACCGCGCCATGTTAGGCACGGGCCCCTGATGTGTCAATCGAATGGAAATACAATATTTCATATTGCCAGATGCACCAAGCGCCTCGCGCACCTTTATTGTGAAATGAAGTCACGGCTTGCCGGAACCCGCCCGCTCGCCTTATCGCATCCGCCGGCACGGAATGACGTTCAGCACAAACCCGAGCAGCATGGCCAGCAGCGTGAACAGGCTGCCAAACAACCATGGGTAGTCGTGCGCTGAAGCCCAGACCAAGTCCTCGATACCGGTGAGGCGCACCTCGAATTGCCCAACGTCGCGACCGACTACCTTCCCCGACTTCACCAGCAGAATCTCGACGGTGTACTTTCCCACCCGCAGATCGCCGGGCAACCGCATGTTCGCCATGAACAGGCGGTTGCCGAACACCTTGATCGCGCCATCATCCTCGTGGTAATAGCCCTGCTTTTTTTTCAGCCGGTAAAATGCCTTGCGCCAGTCGTCTGCCGCATACGCCTGCAATTGCCGCTCGAACCGCACCGGCACGCTTTCGAAGAGCAAGCCATATTGCTGCTGCTCAGCCGGCTGCAGCATCGAAGCAATCGGTGCGGTCGCGTAAAGAAAGATCAAGCTCGGCGCGCCCACCATCCTGACCGTCGCACTTTTGATCCAGAACGGACCGACTTTGGTTTCACGCGACACCGTCGCCTCGTGCGGCGGCCCCACCAGCTTGATGATCAAATCGCCCGGACCACGCATCGCGCCTATGACCTTCAACTCTTTCCCGGAGAATTCCGTGCTGATGTCCACTTCGCTCGTTTCCGGCGCGACTATCAGTGACTCGTCGGCCCATGCCGGAACCTGCGGCATCGATACCGAAACCAGGAACAGGCAACGCAGCCAGAAGCTCATCGGCGCAGATCCACCGTCATGTCATAGATCTCGCTCCGCGGAACCGCCAAAGTTACGATCATTTTCGCCGCCACGGCGACCACCACCAGCGCCAGGATGAGGCGCAGCTTTTCGCCCGGCAGACGTGCCCCGAGTCGCGCGCCTAGTTTGGTCCCGAGCACCGAGCCGAGAATTAAAATGAGCGCGAGGAACGGATCGACTGAATGATTGACGCCGGCCTGCATGATGCTCACCGCCGCAGTGGTGAACAGCAACTGGAACAACGATGTGCCAACGGCGATCTTGGTCGGCAACCGGAGCAGATAAATCATCGCCGGCACCATGATGAAGCCGCCGCCGACGCCCTTCAGCGCGGTCAAGATACCCACCGACGCGCCCAATATCAGCAGCCCCACCACCGACAAGCGCGCCTCGGAGGCCGGGAATGCCGTTTGCCAAGGCAGGTGATCGAACCAGCGTTGGAGCAGCGAATTCGGTACCGTCTCAGCGGGCGGCCCGCCAGGGACAGGCGCGCGCGCGCGAAAAACAGCCCGCAGCGACTCGATCAGCATGCTCACACCGATAAAGCCCAGCAGGATGACATAGAGGAAAACGACCACGTTGCCGAACTCACCGGCGCGCAATAGTATCTCGGCGAGATAGACGCCGAAGCCTCCGCCAAGCCAGCTGCCGAGGAGAAGGATCAGGGCCATCTTGAAGTCGACATTGCCGTGGCGCCAATGCAGATAGCTTGCCCCGGATGCGGTGCCAGCCATCTGCGCTGCGCCGCTGGACACCGCTACAATGGACGGGATGCCGGTGAAGATGAGCAGCGGGGTGATCAGAAAACCTCCACCCACCCCTACCAGACCGGAGAGAAAGCCGACGATAGCGCCATAGAACAGGATCAGGACGATATTGACGTCCATATGCGCGATCGGCAGGAACAATTCCATCAAAATGTCCGCGTTCAACTACCACGATTCGAAACGAGCCGCCATTTTACCCGTTGCCGCGCGCCTCTCCGCGGGTGGCGGCCGCGTTGCTGAAAAAAAGCGGGGCAATATAGGCTCTACTGAGTAGGCTCTACTGCAGCTTTGGGCAGGAACCGTCCAAGGGTGCGAAAATTGCGGCTCGATTCAACTAGGAGCGAAGCATGTTCGATCTGACCGGCAAAGTTGCGCTGATCACGGGCTCGACCAAGGGCATAGGTAAGTCCATCGCCGAAGAGATGGCAAAAGCCGGCGCCAAGGTGGTGATCTCCAGCCGCAAGGCGGAGGCCTGCGAGCAAGTGACCCGGGAACTGACCGGCAGGGGCTACGAGGCGGTCTCGCTTCCCTGCAACATCGCGCATAAGGAGCAGCTGCAGCAGCTCGTTGATGCGACCATGAAACAGTGGGGGAAAATCGACATCCTGGTATGCAATGCCGCCGCCAACCCGGTGTACGGTCCGACGGCGCAGGCGGGCGACGAAGTATTCGACAAGATCATGGGCAACAACATCAAGAGCAACTGGTGGCTGTGCAATATGGTGATTCCGCAGATGGCCGAGCGCGGGGATGGCGTGGTGATCATCGTCTCCAGCATCGCCGCGCTCAAGGGCAACACCGTGATCGGGCTGTACGGCGTATCCAAAGCCGCGGACACGGCTTTGGTGAGAAACTACGCCTGCGAGTGGGGGCCGTCCAACATCCGTGTCAACGCGATTCTGCCCGGTCTGATCAAGACCGATTTTGCCCGCGCGCTGTGGGAAAACGACACGGCGCGCAAAGCGCGCGAGGCGATGACGCCGCTGCGGCGCCTGGGCGAGCCCGAAGAAATCGGCGGCATCGCGGTATTTCTCGCATCCCGGGCCGGAAATTTCATCACGGGTCAGACGATCATTGCCGATGGCGGCGTGACCATCGCTTGAAACCGAAACGCAGGGGCCGCGCGGGTTCGGCGTCGGGATAATCCGGTACAATAGAACCTATCCGCACCGACCGCCGGTGCGATCGCCACAGTCTGATCCAGCCGGAAATAATGGCGCCCCTCCGACTGTTTTGCCCCAGTTGAACAGAGCTCCACTCTACGCGCGTGTCCTGCTATAAGTTTAATCAACGGAATGTGCCAGCCAGCGACGACTGTCGGCCAGTCGCACCGATCGGACTGCAGGCGCCGCCAGTCGGCCGCGCCCGCTTGGCTGCGTTGACGGAGAGCCATGCAATCGCCTGAGCAGCCGCCGGAACCTAGCGAGTGGCATC